>JBBIVA010000046.1:0-24552 GCA_037439945.1 Marinilabiliaceae bacterium | reverse complement strand
CCGGTCGCCGCCAATTTTAAAAATCCGGGCCATATATGGTCGGTTTTTTTAGTTTTATTATAGTTTAAAGGTAAGAACACAATAAAGCTGAATTACATTTTATTTGCGGATAAAATTGGTTGAACAACACAATTAGGGGTAACGGTTACGCATAAAGCCTATACAACTTGAATTATTTACCAGTTTTAAATGCCTTTTTTGAAGGTTTTATAGCCCAATTTCAAGTCCGATTTTAAAGGCCCAATTATCAATTTCTTTTGGAAGTTTATAAGGTCCATACCGGTAATGGACAGCGATACCATATTTGAATATAAACATTCTGGCAAGATTTCCAAAGTAAATTCCGGACTCGTAGAAACCTTTATTAAATGTTTGTAAATTATTGTTATATAATAATTTATTATTAAGGTCGCTAATTCCAAATGACGAGGAAATAGTAATTTCTGGTTTAAATTTACCGGGCTTATTTATACGGGTAAAAAAAGTGTTTCGTAAATAAACTGAAGTAAATTGGGTTGCTGCAAATTCATTTGGGTACATTGTTGCAAAGTAAAACGGTGTTTCCAGGCTTGAATTTTTATAGTTAGTTCCAAATGCACTATATAATTTGGTGGCAGGTAAGTTTCCTGAAATATGGCCTGCTTGAACCCTGATGATTGCTTTTGATGAGTGAAAGGTTCTAAAGGTTTTTTCAATTTGGCCCTCTAATTTTTTATAATTGAAATTTTCTGGACCCTTACCATTCCCAACAGTAAAATTAGCCCATATAACAGGATTTTTGGTCCCATTTGATGTTAGCCCAAAGTGTGAATAAACAAAGGTTTCTTTATGTGCCCACCTTATTTTAAATATGTACTCATGGTTTGTGAAATAAGGCTCAATGAGTTGAGATACTGCATTAAAGGGGTATGCAATTACTGGTTTTACATCTTCGTATTGGTATGATAATTCGGTTTTAAAATATTGTAAAAGTCTTGTTTTAAAGGATGTTGAGAAATAAGTACCGTGGTCCATGTTCGCAATTGCATGTTTCTTAAATCGTTCCTGGGATGATGGTGTATAGCCATCTAAAAAAGTAAAACTACCAACTTCTTTTAAACAGGTTTGCCAAATAATCTCAAATTCGCGCTGCAATTTTTTACTGAAATTATATCTTATTCCAGTTCCGTAGTTATCATCTTCTGATTTTAAACTTCTTGTGTAGTAACCACCTGTTGATATTTTATTTGAAATTTTTTCACTTGTCCATGCACCAATGCCTAATCTCAGACCTTCGTAATGGTTTATATCAAATATTTTTTTTACATCCAGCTTAAAATACCCCAGGGGGATGTAACCTTCAATAATATTTTTCTGAAAGTTGATCATGGCATCAAACTTTAGTTTCATGCCAATACTGTCAATTACGTGATATGTTGCTGAATCTTTTGCAGAAAGAGGATGGAACCTGTAATTGTTTAATGGAGGCAAATCCTGGTTTGTTGTTTCATCAATAAATTTTATATTGGTGAACTCTTTTTTGTTAAAGGTGGGATTGATATTAATACCCGTAACAATGCTTTTTCCGGTTCCAATTAAAGGATAGGGAAATGTTTGGCCTGTAACAGTTTTGCTAATCCTTAGCCTGCTTTCAAGTTGGTCGGGAAACCAATTGTTGCCATCTATTTGTTCATAGTTTTGTACAATGGCAAGCATAATTGAGCTTTGTTCCTGAATAGTTTCTGCATTAACTGTTTTTATGGCACTCGAAGGAGCGTGGATATGCATTGAGCCCTTCATACCCTTGATGGTTGAATGTTTTCGGGGTTTAAATGAAATGTAAAACAAGGTATCGCCTTTTTCATTTAATAGAGTATCTTCAAGAAGGAAGAAATATTGTTTTAACCCAATTTGTGAGATAGGGTTAATAAATTCAGTATTAAGTAACAATATATGATCCTGGTAAAATGAGAAGGGTTGAATCTGAGCGGGCAACAATGCTAGTACCGGTTGTTCTAAACCGCTTACCCTGCCGGTTATTAGTTTTTCGTTCGTTTTTTCAGGAGCAATATGGTTTTTTTCAGAAACCGATTCAATTAGTAACATGTAATTATTCCTGTTAAACTCTATAAGTTTGTTTTTTTCTTTACCGGGCGCTTTTTTTACTGAATCAGGAATATCAAGAAAAAAAGCCATTTTATGGTAAACTATGCATGAGTAATCCAGAGCTTTGTCAGGATTGTTTATATTTCTGTTTTTATAAACATTTTCCATTATTGTCAGGGCAGGGTTTTTACCAGGAGTTATATTTACCTGCGACAATTCAATATTTATGGGTTCAAGGTTTATTACTTCATTGTTGTTTAAATTTGAAGTAGTTAAATTAAGTGTGTTGTAACCCAAACAGCTTATTCTAATTGTAGATATCTTTTTATTTAATTCAAGGTCAAACTTACCATTAATGTCGCTCATTGTACCTTCAAGTTGATTTCCAAATAAAATGTTTGCAAATGGCACAGGTTCCTGAGTTTTTGAGTTTATCAGGGTGAAAAATAATTTCTCCTGAGATATTAACTTTGCTGACCCCAATAACAGTAAAAAGCCAAAAACTATTCTTTTAAACATTATAGTAGGAAAAAGTAGTTGAATAAATTCAATTATTATATAGAAAATAAATTTAAATTAATAAAAAGAGGTTTTCTATTTCAGGGATTAATAATTCTGAAATAACGATTTAACTTTTATTTTAGAACCGGGCGATTTGATTATTTCAGCATCCCCGCTTTAATAAATTTTATTTCCTGTTCATTTAAAAAGCGCCATTTACCACGTTGTAAGCCTTTCTTAGTTAAACCGGCGAAATATACCCTGTCCAACTTTACAACATCATATCCCAGATGTTCAAAAATCCGTCTTACAATTCTGTTTTTGCCTGAATGTATCTCAATTCCTATTTGTGTTTTATCAGTATTATCAGCATAACTCACTGCATCCGGGGTAATTAATCCATCTTCCAATTCAATTCCTCCAGCAATTTGAGACAAATGGTTTTGAGTAACAGGCTTGTCAGTAAAGACATGATATATTTTACTTATGTTTGACGATGGATGTGTTAATTTTTTTGAGAGTTCACCATCGTTGGTAATGAGTAGCACCCCGGTGGTTTGCATATCAAGTCTTCCAACCGGGTAAACCCTTTCATTGCATGCATCTTTAACCAAATCTAAAACAGTTGGTCGGCCCTGAGGGTCTGATGCCGTGGTTACAACATTTTTTGGTTTATTTATTAAAATATAAACTTTACGTTCGGGATTAAGCTTTTTACCCTGGTAACGGATGTCATCATCAAGGTTAACCTGGGTGCCAAGTTCAGTAACAATTTTTCCATTTACAGATATTAATCCCTTTGTAATCAGCTCGTCTGCATCTCTTCGACTGCATATTCCCGAATTACTGATATAACGGTTAAGCCTTATTGTATCAGGAAGGTTTTTTTTATCTGAATTGGTGTCACCAACTATATTTTTGCCCAGATTGGATTTGGTAACCGGTCTTTTAGTCCCTTTGTAATCTGTATTTCTGGTTTTTAACTTATTATCTTTCATTCATAAATAATTTTAGTAATTGTAGGAATACCTTATTTTCTTTAATCTGGCACGTATTACTATTATGATATGATAACGTGTTTTAAACTAATTATTCACATTTTTTTGTAAATCTAATTGTTTGATTTAAATAAGAATCATCAAAATTTCATACCCAGAATATATTATTTTTTTTGATTTTCCAGAATATTTGTAATTATCAGGGTCTGTTTATAGGAATTTTGAATTAGTTATTTCATTTTTTTTATCCTGTATTGTTGGGAAAGGTTTATTAATAGTAAAAATAAAATGGATTTATTACCCGGATAGTTTATCTGTTTTGGTGGATATTGTTGATCTTGTTATTATCAATAATTGTTATTGCTCAAGGTGCAAAGGTGCGAAAAATTAACGGGTTATAAGGTCATTTTGGCATATCTTTGCTAAGAACTTTAATAAATAAGTACAATCCTGTTTGGTTTTTATTAAAATTTAAAGTGTTTGAGCAAAAATCTTATTAGGGGTAAATGTATTATTTTTAGTGCAAATTAAATATGTTGGTTATTTTAATATAGGATTGAGAAATTTTAAATTTTTAATAAATGACACTAATTAAATCAATTTCAGGAATTCGTGGTACAATTGGAGGTAAACCTGGCGATGGACTTAGCCCGATTGATGTAGTACGTTTTACTTCGGCTTATGGGATGTGGCTGAAACAAAGAAATGGAAAAAGCAGGTCCAAAGTTGTGGTTGGCCGGGATGCAAGAATTTCAGGCGATATGGTTAAGAATTTGGTAATAGGTTCATTACAGGGCCTTGGTATTGATGTTATTCATCTGGGACTGGCAACAACACCAACCACCGAACTTGCAGTTATTCACCATAAGGCTGATGGGGGAATTATTTTAACCGCAAGTCATAATCCAAAACAGTGGAATGCATTAAAACTATTAAATGAAAGGGGTGAGTTTTTAAATAGTGCCGATGGTGAGAAGGTTCTTTCAATAGCTGAGAATGAAGGTTTTGATTATGCAATGGTAGATGATTTGGGTCATGTGACCGAGGATCCAGATTTTTTACAAATTCATATTGAAGATATTCTGATGCTTGACCTTGTGGATGTTGAACAGATAGGAAAAGCCGGTTTTAAGGTAGCCGTTGATTGTGTAAACTCGGTTGGCGGTTTAGCTATTCCCGAATTGCTTAAAGCTCTGGGAGTTAAAGAAGTGGTTGAGCTTTATTGTGATCCCAATGGTGAATTTCCACATAATCCGGAGCCATTGCCTGAACATTTAACCGAAATTTCACAATTAATTATAAGGGAAAAAGCCGATGTTGGATTTGTTGTTGACCCTGATGTTGACCGGCTGGCAATAATTAATGAAGACGGAACTATGTTTGGGGAGGAGTATACTCTGGTGGCTGTTGCTGATTATGTGCTGTCAAATACACCCGGCAATACGGTTTCAAATTTAAGCTCAACCAGGGCTTTGGCTGATATTACAAAAAAGCATGGTGGGCACTATTCTGCTTCGGCGGTTGGTGAAGTAAATGTTGTTGAATTAATGAAGAATACAGGTGCTGTTATTGGTGGTGAAGGAAATGGTGGAGTTATTTATCCAGCAAGTCACTCAGGCCGTGATGCTTTAGTTGGTATTGCTCTTTTTTTATCCCACCTGGCAAAAAGAAAAGTTAAATGTTCACAGTTACGAAGGGAATACCCGGATTATTTTATTTCGAAGAATAAAATTGAGCTGGGTGCCGGAACAAATGTTGACGCAATTCTACTTAAACTAAAAGGATTGTATAAACCCGAACAAATTAATGATATTGATGGGGTTAAAATTGATTTTGTTGATAGCTGGGTTCATCTTCGCAAATCCAATACCGAACCAATTATAAGGGTTTATGCTGAGGCAATGACCAGAGATAAAGCTGATAATCTGGCACAATCAATTATTCAACAAATTTCAACAATGTTATAAGCCAGCAATTTTATGATGCCCGGAAATTTTAATTGGGTAAAATCTTTAAGGATGTTAATTAATAATTAGTTAACAAAAAGTTAAGGTTGTTAAACTTTGACCAGTTGATGTGAAAAAAGCTTAACCCTATTAAACTTTATTATTATCAAATTGTCTGTAAAGAAAATTCCTCAAACAAATGCAGAAAAAAAGTAAAATATACAGAAATGTTGCCATAGGAAGTGTTGCAATAATATTGGTATTTATTGTGTTATGGGCAGTCAGAAAAAACACCGGAATTAGTAACGTGTTGGTAAGTATTAAGGTTGAACGTGGGTCTTTTATATCTGAAGTCTATTCCACCGGCCAGCTTCAGGCTGAGAATGCTACATTTATTGAAGTTCCTGTAGAACTTTCAAGCAGGCGGATTAATATTTTCGAAATTAAAGTGACCGACCTGGTGGAGGAGGGTACTGTAGTTAAAGAAGGAGATTTTGTGGCATCGCTCGACCACTCAGCAATTGAAGAACAGTTAACACAGGCACAGGATGAGCTTGAAAAGGTATTGCAATCACTGGAAGATGCCCGCATTGATACCAATATTAATATGAGTAACCTTAGAGATGGATTACTTAATTCAAGGGTGGCGGTTGAGGAAAAAAAGCTCGTTCTGGAACAATCCAAATATGAATCCCCGGCTGTTAAAAGACAGGCAGCGCTCGATCTGGAAAGGGCCAACCAAAATCTTGAACAGGCATTAAGAAACTATGATTTGAAAAGGAGGCAGGCCCGTCATAGCGTTGATAGGGCTATGGAGGAAGTAAAAAGAGCCAGGGAAAAGGAAAAGGATATTGAAACTTTATTTGCTGCACTTGATGTTAAAGCTCCAAAACCCGGTATGGTTATTTATAGTTACGACAGGTTTGGGAGTAAAATAAAAGTTGGTAGCAGTGTAAGCCGATGGGCACCCCGAATTGCCGAACTACCCGATTTATCATCAATGATATCAAAAACGTTTATTAATGAAATTGATATTTCAAAAATTAAAGTTGGCCAAAAAGTGAAAATTGGAGTTGATGCATTTCCCGAAAAGAGTTTTAATGGAAAAGTAATTGCTGTTGCCAATATTGGGCAGGTTTTACCTAATGGGGATACCAAAGTTTTTGAAGTTACCATAAAACTTTATGGTTCAGATCCTGAGTTGCGACCAGCAATGACCACAAGTAATGTAATAAACACTGATAGTCTTGAAAATGTATTGTTTATACCTCTGGATGCAGTTTTTAAAACAGATACTTCAAGATTTGTTTACACCTATAATCAAAGGTGGGTAAAGCAAATTGTGGACCTTGGTGCTGAGAACTCCAATTTTGTAGTAATTAATAAGGGTCTGGTTGAGGGTCAGGAGTTATTATTAAATCAACCAGAGAATGCCGAAAATATTCCCTTTGAAGGGATGGAGATTTATGAAGAAATAAAAATAAGAACCAGGAAGGCAGCCGAGGAAGCAGCACAACAGGCCCGTGAAGCAGAAAAAATAAAGTCTGAAGAAATTCAGGTAAAACAAAATGGCATTCCTGATTTACCTGAACGTGGCGAAGAAAGAGGGGGACAAAGAAGAAGGACTTCCCAACAATAGGCAAAAATGGGTTTTGAATTAATGGGATAATTTATAGAGCTGCTAACGTTCAACAATTTATATTAGATGGATAAACTAAAATTCCTTTTTACCAGGTATTTTCACGATGTTGTTATCGCTTTTGAAGCCATAGTGGCAAATAAAGTAAAATCAATGTTAACAGCCTTGGGAATAATGTTTGGGGTGGCTGCGGTAATCAGTATGTTGGCAATTGGTAAAGGTGCACAACAGGAAGTACTTGAACAAATAAAACTTGTGGGAGTAAATAATATAATTATTACACCATCTGATATTGCCCTTAATTCACCATCAACTCAAGGAGGTGGTATTGGAGCTAATGTGAGAAGGTTTTCCCCGGGGCTTACATTGTTAGATGCAAACTCAATTCAACAAACTATACCAACTGTTTCAAAAGTAAGTCCGGTTATTTCACTTAATTATCATGCAATTTTACAGGGCAAAAGCTATCCGGTTGTATTAGAAGGGGTATCGGCGTTTTATTTTGAATTGCTTAATATAAACCTTAATAATGGTGAAATTTTTAATGATGAACAAAGCGAAAGAGGGTCACCGGTTTGTGTAATTGGAGATAACATTAAAAACAGGTTTTTTAATACCCAGGATCCTGTTGGTAAATATATTAAATGTGGACAAACCTGGCTTAAAGTTATTGGTGTAATTGAAAAAAGAGACTTTACCACATCTGCTTCTGACGAAATGGGTATAAGCAGTACTGATAATAAAATTTTTGTGCCGGTAAAAACAATGTTGTTAAGGTTTAAGGACAGGGGCAGGGTAAATCCTGATATTTTGGAAGGAATGGCAAGGGGTGGAAGTGGTTTTGGTGCTAATAGTAATTCAAATACATCAACCGGAGCTGTCGAAGATGATGTTACGCCGGTAGTTCACCAGCTGGATAAAATAATCATACAGGTTAAAGAAACAGAATACCTTAGCGTTACGGCCGATATTGTTAAACGGATGCTGTTGAGGCGTCATAGTGATATATATGATTTTGAAGTAACAGTTCCTGAATTGCTTTTAAAGCAACAGCAAAAAACAAATGATATTTTCAATATTGTTTTGGGGGCTATAGCAAGTATATCATTAATTGTTGGAGGTATTGGCATCATGAATATAATGCTGGCATCAGTTTGGGAAAGAATTCGTGAAATTGGAACCAGACAGGCTATTGGTGCTTCACGAAAAGATATTATAGTTCAGTTTCTATCAGAATCAACGCTTATAAGCATATCAGGCGGAATGATTGGAATTGTACTTGGAGTAATCCTGGCGCAGCTTATCCAGGTAATGGCAGATATTCAGACTATTGTAAGTTTATTTTCCATAATTATTGCATTCGGTGTTTCAGCCACGGTGGGTATAGTTTTTGGTTATTTGCCTGCCAAGAGAGCTTCGGAGCAGGACCCTGTTGAATCATTACGACATTAATTAAAATAGAAAAGTTTAATATGACCAGATATTTCATAATTGCGGTATTTTTTTTGTTAATAAATTCTTCTTTATTGGGGCAGAAAAGAGATACCGTTTATCTTAGCATGAGTCTCGAAGATGCAATAATAATGGCACAGCAGCAGTCATTATATAGTTTCAGATCAAAAAATATGTACCTTTCAAGGTATTGGGAGTTTAGGAGTTACAAAGCCGGTAAATTGCCAATGTTAAGTCTGGGTTCAACACCTGTAAACTATGACAGGTCGGTGTACGTGAACCAGGATGACGAATTCAGAGAAAGAGCTTCTCTTACTTCAGATGCTGCTTTATCGTTGCGGCAAAACCTAACATTTACAGGTGGGGTTTTTAATATTACATCCAGGCTCAGCAGGGTTAAATATCTTGATGAAGACAATGTTATTTTTGCATCAAGTCCTGTTACAATTGGCTTTAACCAATCTCTTAACGGATATAATCGTTTTCGATGGGAGTCGCGAATGGAGCCATTAAAATTTGAGCAAGCTAAAAAGGAATATTTACAATCAATAGAGAATCTTGCAATACAAACAGTTAATAATTTCTTTGGGGCTGTTACCGCTGAAATTAACCTTGAAATTGCAAAAACAAATTATTCAAACGCTGATACCTTATACCGTATTGGTACTGGCAGGTTTGAAATTGGTACGGTAACCCAGGATGAATTACTGGATTTGGAATTAGGGTTATTAAATGCTGAACTTGCGTTGTCGCGGGCAAATATTGATCTAAAACAATCATACGCTTCACTTAACTCTTTTTTGGGACTTCCGGATAATATAGTAATTAAATGTATTGTCCCTTCAAAGGTACCTGATATAAAAGTGTCAGTTAGTCAGGCCATAGCATTGGCAATGGAAAATAATCCCGACATTCTGGATTTCGAATATCAGTTGCTCTCAGCCGGGAAAAGTGTGGCACAAGCCAAAGCAGAAAGTGCATTGAGTGCCAACGTTAGTGGAAGTATTGGAATAAACAAAAGTGCCAACAATTTAGCTTTGGTATATCAATCACCATATCTTGACCAGCAAAAAATTGGTGTTAGCCTTAATATTCCCATTATTGACTGGGGGCTGCGCCGGGGTAGAATACAAATGGCAAAATCTACCCTTGAAGTGACAGAAGCAACCATTAAACAAGCTAAAATTGATTTTGAACAGGACCTTATAATAAGTATTCTCGATTTTAATCTTCAGGAAAAGCAGGTTAGTATTGCTGCAAAAGCTGATACTATAGCGCAGTTGGGATTTGAAGTAACAAAACAGCGGTTTATGATTGATAAAGTTGATGTTATACGCCTTAATTCGGCACGGAATTCACTTGATTCAGCCAAACGGAATTATATTGCAGCTTTAAGGAGATATTGGGTTAGCTATTTTGGTGTACGTCAGCTAACTTTGTACGATTTTATAAATAATAAGCCATTGTTGGTAAATCTTGACGAACTACTTCAAAAAAAATAGTTAGGTTTTTATATTAATTTTTTTAAAACAAAATTGACAAAAGAATAACATAAGTATGTTTTGACCAATTAAAAAAATTGAAATAATAAACTAAATAAATCACCTTAAAGTAATTTATTATCATATTATGTTTAATAAATAAAATATGGAAAAATGAAAAAGTTTTGGCAATTGTTACCCCCTATTGCAATGGTTGTTGTTACGCTTATTGTGTATTTTTTCATTACCCGGGAAAAAGATAAGGAGCCTGATATAGTAAAGGCAGAAAAAGGGATATTTGAAGTTTTAGTAACAAGCATGGGAGAACTTGAAGCTTTGGAATCTACAAATATTACCATACCCGAAGTATTAACCAACCGTACTGTAAGAATTAGGTCACTGGCAATAACAGATATTATTAAAGAGGGTACTGTAGTTAAAAAAGGGGACTATGTGGCAACGTTAAACCCGGCTGATGTTGAAGAACAGTTAAAGGGTTTATTGGAAACAATGGACAGGCTTGAAGTTAACCACGAAAATATTAAAATTGACAGTTCACTTGTTCTAAGTGAGGCTCGTGATGGAATTAGGCAAGCCCGTGATGTTGTTATCGATAGGGAAATTAAGCTTGAGCAATCAAAGTTTGAATCAAAAGCATACCAAAGGCAGGCCCAGATTAATCTGGAGGTATCAACAAGAAACCTGGAACAGAAAATGAGAAATTATGATCAGTTAAAAAGAAAACACCGGATAATGGTAAGCAGGGCTGTTGATTTGATAAACAGACAAAAGGAAGATATTGAAGTGATGGAGCAATTGAAAAGAGATTTAAGAGTTAAAGCCCCGGGTCCCGGTTTGGTTGTTTATGCACGGGGAAACGATGGACAAAAAATAAGAGTAGGGTCAAATGTTAACAGGTGGGAGCCTTTAATTGCCACTTTACCCGATTTATCAACTCTTCAATCGGTAACATATGTAAAGGAAATTGATATTGCAAAAATTAACGCCGGAATGCCGGTGAGACTTAAAATTGATGCTTTCCCTGATTATGAGTTTAAAGGGGTAATTAAAAGAGTGGCCAATGTTGGCCAGGAGATTAAAGGACAGTTTCTTACAGGTTTTAAAGTTGAGATTAATGTTGACCCTGGAGATAAAACCCTATTACCCGGAATGACTTCGTCAAATTCAATTATAGTGAACAGTGTTAAAGATGTTTTAATGGTACCAAGGCAAACTATACATTCATCAGGCGAAGGTTTATATGTTTATAAAAAACATGGACTTTCGGTTGTAAAACAGCAAATTACAACTGGTGGAGAAAATGATTTGTACGTTTGGATTAAGGGTGGTTTAGCTGAAGGAGACCGTGTATTAATGCATATTCCTTCAAACAGTGAAGAATTTAAATTTGTGAAGCTTAACTAATATTAATCCTATCCATGTAAAATGCCCCTAAAGTGTGGGGGTAAATAAGCTGATATTATGAGCGATAAGGTTTTATTTGGAATCAAAGCGGATACTCAATTTAAATTTTTTGGATTACAGCAAAGTACAACCGAGGATTAGCTTGAGAACCAATTACAGATTAAGGGATTGGCCTGAGAAAGCTCCGGAATTTTTGTTCCAGGAGCTTTTTTTTAGAACCTTATTTTAGGTTAAATGTTATTTATTACGGATGAAACGAACATGTTTGCGAAAAAACACAACTTATCCCGGCTTTTCGGAAAACCTAAATGAATCGAAGATCTGCGCGAAGTCAAAATAGCAAAGACGGAGTTCTCCCGTAATAACGGGACAAGCTATCCGACATTGAAATAAAAATTATTTACGGATTAAAAAAAAGTAAAGAATTATTTGTAATTGGAATAAAAAAACTAAAAGTAGAATCCGGTTTAATCATTTTGTTAATAATCGGGGAAATAAATCAGGATAATGAAAAATTTATTTTTAACAGGCGTGGGAGATTATCTTTAATTTCCGATTTGGGCAAATCATATTAATATGTTGATGGTATTAAAACAATTTGGTTCATTATATAGGTTTTACCTGCATTTTGTCAGAGTATGTCTGTAATAAAAATCATAATTAACAAACATGTAATTATAATTTAGATGTTTAATAATACCTGACAATTTTGTAATTAGTTATCAAAAAACAGAAGACTGGCTGTGTTCATGTTAAATTTCCGTAAAAAATAAAGAAATTTTTCGTCAATAAAGGGGGCTTGGTTATATTTGCGATTGTTTAACAACCCTAAAAACAGGTGCAGGTAGCCAACCAGAAAACAATAAAATTAATTTTTTAAATATGAAAGTAACCGTAGTAGGAGCAGGAAGTGTTGGGGCTACATGTGCCGACATTATTGCTTACAAGGAAGTTGCAAACGAAGTGGTATTAATCGATATAAAAGGTGGGATTGCTGAAGGTAAAGCATTGGATATATGGCAAAAATCTCCAGTTAATTTGTATGATACAAGAATTTCAGGGGTAACCAATGATTATTTAAAAACAGCAGGTTCAGATATAGTGGTTATAACTTCGGGCCTGCCACGAAAACCAGGAATGTCACGTGATGATTTAATTGAAAAAAATGCAGGTATTGTTAAGTCGGTTACAGAACAAATTGTGTTGCATTCACCCAACGCAATTATTATTGTGGTATCAAACCCGCTTGATGTTATGACCTACCAGGCGCATATTACAAGCAATTTTCCAAGAACACGAATAATAGGGATGGCCGGAATTCTTGATACTGCCCGGTATCGTGCATTTATAGCAGAAGCACTTGGTTTATCACCCAAAGATATACAGGCTATGTTACTTGGAGGACATGGCGATACCATGGTTCCCCTGCCACGTTACACAAGCGTAAGTGGGATTCCAATTACCGAATTATTGGATGAAGAAACCATAGAAAACATTCTTGAACGGACCAAATTTGGAGGAGGTGAATTGGTAAAACTTATGGGAACCTCGGCCTGGTATGCTCCAGGAGCTGCTGCGGCACAAATGGTTGAGGCAATTGCCCGAGACCAAAGAAGGGTTTTACCGGTTTGTATTAAACTCGAAGGTGAGTACGGAATTAACAATTGTTATCTTGGAGTTCCTGTTATTTTAGGAAAAAATGGGGTTGAGAAAATTCTTGAACTTGATTTAAACACGGACGAAATGGCCCTATTGGAAAAAAGCAGGGACCATGTGGTTGAGGTTATGTCAGTTTTAGACCGTATAAATAAATGAAATTTTAGTTTGAAATTTTATTATTATGGAGTCCGGTTTTACCCGGGCTTTTTTTTTATAATAACATCTCAACTAATTAATAATAACGAGATTAAATTCACGAAAAAAACTGCCATATTAATTTGGTAATGTTTTTTTGTTTGATTGTTCGATTATGAACATATACGTACCGAAATTGGGCACTCAAATTAAATTTTCCAATTCACTTCAAAGAGTAATGTGTACCTAATCAGGCGAATATGAGCTTTGGCATCATTAATGAGCCCTCAATATGTACAATTTAATGGAGGCAGTTTAAAATGAAAACACAATTTAATAATCAAGCGAAAGAATTTAAGTACCTAACTATAGTACTTGCAGGGGGCTTTTTTTTAATTCTGCTTTTATTACAAACACAAAAATATAAAGCAGATAACCATAACTTCTTTATTAATTCACCAAAAACCGAGAATCTTCCGGTTATTATTCTTAAACAAAAAAATGCAGTTAAAAACATAGAAAATGTGAAGGCGAATGCCAATATTACATCAGTTTTAATATCTGAAAAGAATGATTTGGAACCTGTAATTTTAGATTGGATGGTTGATAAAGCTGCATGGGAATTGGCACCGAAGAGGGATATTGCTGTTGAAATAACCGAATGGATGCTGGAAACAACTCCATGGGTTGATGAACCAATTAATGAAGATTTAATTGTAATGGAGAACTGGATGTTGGATACTGTGGCATGGGAATTAAATGAAAATTCAATTTTTACAAGTAAACGCAAAGATTCAATTAATTTAAAAAGCTGGATGGTTGATGAAAAAGCATGGATTGATTCAATTGGAAAAAACAAAAAGATTATAAACGAAGATGTGTTGCTTACTGTGCGCAAACATCTTTAAAAATGAGTTCAATTAATAATAATATTTGCCTTTGAGTAATCAAATATTCTAAACAGGATTTAATAAATTTGAAAATACAGGTATTTTGATCTTAGTAAATAACAAATAAAAACCTGGTATATGAATTTAATGCAATTAAATAAGAGAGACAACGTTAAAAAATATTTTGTTGGGCGGTTGAAAATTTTAAAATCGATAATCATCACCATAATTCTCCTTATTTTTACTGTACTTACAGGCTGCAGGAATGATACCGTAAGCGTTAGGTTAAAACACGGACAGGTTGACACCGTACAGGTAAGAGATATTGGCCGTTTTAATAAAGTTGAACTTGATGGGAATTTTATCGTGAATATAAAAAATGGATCCAAAACTGGGTTAACGCTTGAAGGTTATGAAGACATTCTGAATAATGTACTTACCGAAGTAGAAAATGGTACATTAAAAATTGGGTTTATGAATTACCAATATGCAAAATTAGAACCAGCAGTTATAGTTAATTTACAGGTTACAAATATTAATGAAATAACAGGCCGGAAATATCTAAAGGTTACAACCCCTGATATATTGCAATTTAATGAGCTTTATCTTGATTTTGCCGGTGCAGTAAATTTAGACCTTAGGGTTTCAGGCAATAAAATGAGGGTAGGGCTCGCAGGTGCAACAGTAGCTGTTATGGATGGAAAAGTTGATTCTTTGATACTTTCGATGCCGGGAGCAGGCAAATTGGACGCTCAAAGTTTAAAAGCAAAATATGTGGATATTGATATTGCCGGCACAGGGAAGGCCGATGTGACTGTAACAGAACAATTAAGGGTCAATATGGCAGGCGCATGTTACGTATCATACAGGGGAAATCCTTCTTGTATATATTCAAATATCATCGGTATAGGACGGTTAAAAAAAATTGAAGAGTAATCTGTTACCCGGTAACTTCATTTGTTGGAGTTTCTTCATAATCGATTAATAAATTACCATCTTCACCATTTTTCTCATCCTTAATAATAAATTGCCTGTAATACGAAAAAATTACTGTAGTTAAAGGTAAAGCCAATAACATCCCCAGAATTCCCATAATACTACCCCATATTGACAGGGACAATAAAATAATTGCAGGGTTCATGTTATAAGCCTTTCCCATTATCCGCGGAATAAGCACCACCTCCTGAATAATTTGAACTATTGCCATAACCAATAAAACAAAGAGTATAATTTCCACGAAACCCGTATCGGTCTCCATAGCTTTTAGGAAAGCCAATATTGATGCTGGTATTAAACCAACCACTTGTAAATAAGGTACCACATTAAGTAGGCCTATAAAT
This sequence comes from Marinilabiliaceae bacterium, assembly GCA_037439945.1. Classification (GTDB taxonomy): domain Bacteria; phylum Bacteroidota; class Bacteroidia; order Bacteroidales; family Marinilabiliaceae; genus CALEUX01. Next base: position 9,001 of record JBBIVA010000046.1, on the reverse strand, counting down.
AAGCCCAGTGAAATGGCCATCGGCATATTAATAATCGAAAATCCAATTGCCAATAAAATCCCCACAATTAAAGCAATTGAAAATTGGGCCCTGAAATATATACGCATTGATTTTCTTAAATCATTAGAGATGTTAATAGCATAAGTTCTGAATTTTTGAGGAATTAAACTTTGCCACCCATCTTCAATTTTTTTGTAGTCAAGCAAAATAAAAAACAAGTAAAGAAAAATCATCAGTACACCAATTATTGCATATAGTACGCTCATTGATCTTGTAAATACCGACCTCAGCGAATTCAAAATTACAGTTGTTAACTGGGTAACATCCTGAATATTTAAAAAATTTTCAAACTTCTGGCTTTCTAATAATTGAACTATCCATTGTTCTATACCTTCTGGCAGAAAATCCTTGTAACTATGAGCCTTTAAAAAATTATTTACTAAATAGGCTAATTTTTCAAATTCATCTATAAATCTGGGTATGAGCCACCACAGAATTCCCGTTAAAAATGCCACAAAAAGAAACAGGGTTAAAAATACCGATATCCCCCTGTGTTTTATCTTTAGTTTGACCTGAAAAAAAACTACCACCGGATCGGTTAAATATGCTATTAGCAGGGCCATGAAAAATGGAATTAAAACCCCGCTGATTGATCTAACTACTAAAATAAGCCCAACAATTACCGATAATGTAAGTAAAAGCCTAATAAATCTGTCAAATGTAAATGGCTTATTTAAAAAAGATTCACCATTAGTTACCGAAAATTGATTTGAACTTTCCATTTTATTTCGTTTTAATCAAATATTGGCAAAATTATTGAAAGTGAAAAAAGAACCTCAAATAATATTTTTTATGAAGTTTATTGCAATAATTTAAATTTTGGCCAGTTTTTATAAACAAATTTACTTCAATAATTATCCACAATCACCGTGTTAATATTTGTAAAAAAAAGTTGCACTTTTATAAAATTCTTATTGGGTTTTTCACCTTGTTTTAATAAATTGCAACTGGTATTCATTTACTTTTTGAAGATTGGAAGTTGTATCTGATAATAATGAGAACTGTTAGGTTAATATTGATTTTGGCAGCTATTGCCTTTGTATGGGGATGTGAGCGCGACTTCCTGTTTCGAGGGGGTAGTGAAGGATTGCATTTTTCTTCAGATACGGTAATGTTTGATACTATTTTTACATCAATTGGATCAACAACCAAAAATTTCCGGGTATATAATCCATATAGCAGCGATTTAACAATTGATGAAATATCCCTGGCAGGAGGCGATAATTCCAAGTTCCGGTTAAATATAAATGGGTTTCCTTTAAATTCAGTCAAAGAAATGCCTATGAGGGCAGGTGACAGTCTGTTTATATTTGTTGAATTAACCATTGACCCCACAACAAGTAATACCCCATTTGTAGTAACTGATTCAATCCTGTTTTATACCCGGGAAAGAGTACAAAGTGTGAAATTAATAGCATATGGACAAAATGTTGTTTTGCTGAAAAAAGAATGGCTTAAAACACAGCGCCTTACCAATCATAAACCATATTTGATTTATGATTACGTTGTTGTTGATTCGGCCCAGACCCTTACCATTGAGGCAGGCGCCAGGCTGCATTTTTATAAAAATGCCAGCCTGATAGTTTTAGGTACCCTTGAAGTAAAAGGAACAAGGGACGAACCTGTAGTTTTTATGGGTTCACGTTTAGAGGAGTGGTATGCCGATAAACCCGGACAATGGGGTTATATTCATTTAATGCCTGGTAGTTTAAACCATGATATTAATTATGCTCATATACGTAACGGAACCTTTGGGATTGTTGTTGATTCAATAGGCTTAAACGATACCGAACCTTTGTATTTGGCAAATTCACGGATAGAACACATTGCAAAACAAGGACTGTTGGCACAAACATCTTCAATTATTGCCTATAATTGCATTTTTGGTGATTGTGGTAGTGCGTCAGTTGCTCTTACGGTTGGCGGTAATTACGAATTTTACCACTGTACCATTGCCAATTACTTTAAATGGGCATACCGAAGCACTCCTGCCCTTATTTTGTCAAATTATTATTTAGATAAGGAAGGGGCTGCACGCATAAAAGATTTAAATACTGCAAATTTTAAAAATTGTATTATTTATGGAAGGGCAGAAAATGAAATAGGTCTTGATTTCAGGAGGATTAAAGATAGCGGAATGGAAATTATCAATTATGTATTTGAGAACTCATTAATAAGGTCATCTGCAAGTGCCGCAACATTAAGCAATTCTAATTATTACAGGAATGTTATTGTTAATAAAGATCCGTTTTTTGTTGCACCTTTTAGTTTTAATTTTCAACTCGACACACTTTCCGTTGCAAAAGATTTTGGCGATCCGGCTATTGGCCGCAGGTTTCCGAAGGACATACTCGGCAATTTAAGAACTGAAGATAAAGGCCCTGATTTGGGAGCTTTTGAGCGAAAAGAGAAACAATAACCAAAATTCAGGTAATCAAAATAAATAACCCTTGTTAGTTTATGATTTTACACCCATTGTTGCGAACATACATCTCCATTTTAGTTACAGGTTTAGGAACATTCTTTTTTAGCCAGGTAATTACAGGTCAGGCAAATAGTAACGTTACAAAACATGATTCAATTGCAGGAATAATGTTTTATAATGTTGAGAACCTTTTTGATGTTAAAGACGATTCTCTTAAAAATGACAATGAATTTCTTCCGGATGGAGTAAGACGTTGGACTTATTCCAGAATGAAACAAAAAATGTCAAGGATCAGCAGGGTTATATTGAATGCTGGAGGGTGGAACCCCCCGGTTTTGGTAGGACTTTGCGAAATTGAAAACAGGTGGGTGGTTTCAAATCTAATTTACGAAACAGGGTTAAACAATCTTGGTTATCGGTTAGAACATTTTGAATCGCCCGATGAACGAGGCATTGATGTTGCCTTGCTTTACAGGCATACAAGGTTTAAAGTTACTAAATCCCGCCCAATTAAAGTTGATTTTGGGCCACACGAACGCCCCACGCGCGATATTCTGTATGTAAAGGGAATTTTAGACAGGACTGATACCCTTCATATATTTGTTAATCACTGGCCATCGCGGTTGGGAGGGGCAATGGCTTCACACTGGAAAAGAAAAGAGGCTGCAAATGTTGTTCGAAAAACAACTGACTCAATTTTGGTAATTAATCCCAATGCTCTTATAGTAATTATGGGTGATTTTAATGAACATCCCGAATCTGAAATATTTACAGACGTATTGGGTGCAGGGAAACTTGAAGATGAGGGCAAACTTGTTAATCCTTCATTATATTTAAAGAAGGGTATAGGAACCATTAAACATCAGCAAACATGGTTGGTATTTGATCAGATAATAATATCACGTTATTTTTTTAATCCTAATTCCTTGGTAAGAATGCAAAAACCAACCCTTAGGATTGTTGATTTTCCATTTCTGGTTGAGCGGGATCCCACTTACGGTGGCCTGCGACTGTTCAGGACCTATTCGGGGTTTAAGTATATTGATGGCTTTAGTGATCACTTTCCGGTTTGGATAGATTTGTCTGTTAAATTTAAGGATTAGTAATCTTTATTGTTTCGCTAAGTTGTACTTCTTTTTTAAATAACGTTTCCAGCGATAAATCGAAATTCTTTTTGTTGGTTTTACCGTCAGATACGGTGCAAGGCCCGTTTATACAACCTCCGTTGCAGGCCATAACTTCAACGAAATTTCCCGGAGCATTTCCCCTGGAGTAGGTTTTCAATAGGCCAATGCTTTTTTTATCTATGCCATTAATAATTATTTCCTTAATAAATAAATCCTTTCCGGCTTTTTTTACTGCATTGGTTACACCTCCGGTAACTGCAAAATTAACCGATTCAACCGGGCTCTCCTGTTTGTAATTATCAATTGCTTTTTTGGTTAAGTCAATTTCAAATCCTATAAATATTGCATCAAGCTCCTCAAAGGTCATTACAAAATCAATAAATTCAGAATCTATGCCTTCTTTACGTTTAGCAACACATGGCCCTATGAAAACGTTTTTTGATTGTGGAAAACGTTCACGGGCCAATTCGCCGGCAAAGTGCATTGGACTAGGGGTATGGCTCACCATTTTTTTCATAGAAAAAATATGCTTATTAACCGTTTCAACATAACTTGGGCAGCATGATGTGGTCATTAGCGAACATCCGCTTTCAAATCTTTTTCTAAGCTCCTCAGCTTCGTATTTGGCTGTAAGGCTTGCCCCTTCGGCAACTTCAACAATATGGGTAAAGCCTATTTTTTTTAATGCGCTAATTATTTGGCCCGGATTACAATTAAATTGTCCGTACAATGACGGAGCTATTAAGGCAGTCATTTCTGTTTGTTTTGTCAAATTGCTAAGAATATCAATTGAATGGCTTATCTCGAAAACAGAACCAAATGGGCAGGCATTTATACACTTACCGCAATAAATGCATTTATCATTATCTATTCTCTCAACCCCAAATTCATTTTTTTTAATTGCACCAACCGGGCATGCCTCTTCACAAGGAACAGGTATATAAATTATTGCATGATATGGACAAGCCTGTTTGCAAATCCCACAACTTATGCACTTATGGCTGTCTATTTGTGCCTGTCCGTTATTATTTATGCTTATAACATCCTTTGGGCAGTTCATTTGACACCAACGGGCAACGCAACCCCGGCAAAAATTACTTACTATGTAGTTTGCTTTTATGCAGCTGGTACAAGCCTCATCAACCACAGTTAAAATTTTGTTTGTTGGTGGATTTTGTCTTTTTAACGCCTCTGTTGCATAATCAGATAATGACTTTAGTTCATCGGTTTCCTCTGATGGGCAAAAACCCAAAATTGGCATAGTTTTATATTTGATAACAGCCCTCTCCTTGTAAATACAGCACCTTCTTTTTGATTCACTGTTACGTGGGGCCATTTCAATTGGCATCTGGTTTATTTTATCAAGAATTAAGTTGTTTTTTATTAGGTATGATATGCGCGAAATTATTTCACGCCTAATAATCATAGTATTATGGAGGTAGGCCATTTTTTCATTTGAATTGGTTTAATAGGGTGCCAAAAATATTGAAAAAACAAGTGATAAAAAGTTAAATAAAGAAAAATATCTTTAATGATGTTGTGTTTTCACGATTGAATGAAATATTATTAGCAGAATTAAATCATTTTACAAGATGATTTTTGACTTCTAAAACCACCTTTTATTAAAACATTCGTTAACAGTATTTGGTTAAACAGGTTAAGGTTTCATGAAAACGTTTTGCCTGAACCACTCATACAGGCACAAAGCAGCAACGTGGGAAACGTTTAACGATTTTATTTTTCCTGGAACGGGTATATGGATTATAAACGAAGAATTGGAATATGCAGATGTATTAAAAGTTTTTCAACTTTCGCGTAAAGTTGGTCGCTAGGCTCACCGGTTTTTAATGTTCTTGAGGTTTAAACAGGCGACCGATGGAACTTATTTTGCCTTATATGCTCCAAAATATGATCTTATTCATTTGGTAACAGGTCATTTTAAAGAGCGTTTCGCCGACCAAACCTGGATTGTCTATGATTCGTTGCGCAACTATGGCGTTATGTACGATTCAAAAACTGATGCGGTGGACAAATTCACCATCAACGGCGCCGCTTTCAATATAGAAACAAGGAAACTAGAGCCCGATGCTGAACATCCCGAAGAAGATAACTGGCAAATACTATGGCGAACCTATTTTAAAAGCATGGCCATTACCGGACGAAAAAATCTGAAGCTGCAAAGAAATTTTATGCCGGAAAGGTTTTGGAAATACCTTACCGAGAAACGTATTTAAGGTCAGTAATGTAGCAATGTTTTGGATTGAAAAACGATTTCTATAAGCAAAAAAATGGTTTGTTTTTACGAAATACAAACGCAACCAATTTCGCTTAACTACATCATAGAGGCAGATAAATTCTTTGTATCATTTCAAATAAGAATTAAAGCAGAGAATAAAACAAAGGAAATTCTATCTGGGGGATAGAATTTCCTGTCAACAAAAAACAAATAAATGTTTAAGGTTTAACAATTCAAAATTAATTAAAAGATGAAGAAAATGAAATTTTTTAGCCTTGCAGTTGCCTTGGCAGGTATTTTTTTTGCAGGATGTGATGATGATGATGATCCTGTGCAATTAACCGTTAAGGCTGACGTTTTTACGGTTCAGGTTTTGGACGGTGAGCTAACCAAAACCGCCACCATGTATTATGTATACTCCAATAAAGAATTGAAATCAGTATCTGTTAAAACTCCAGATACAACACCAAAAACAATTACTTTAAGTGCTGCAACGGCCGATAAGATGCAGTTTGTATATAAACCTGTTTCAGCAGATTATTCAAATGTGGTTCCTAAGGCTGGAGATTATGAGTTTACTGTGACCGATAAGGATAACAAAGTTATAACCATTAAGGACAAACTTGCTAACGTTACGCTGCCTTTAGTGGGAATTACCGAGACTTCATTTGCAAGTAAAAAACTAACCGTTAAATGGACCTCTGTTGCAGGAGCTGAAAATATGGATGTAAAATTATTTGACAGTAGCAATAAGTTACTTTTTGTAAGAAATGCTTTATCGCCAACCACTGTAAATTTGACATTTGGATCGGCTGATACAGGTTGGACATCAGCAACCAAAGCGGTAAATGGTCAGAATTACACAGTTTCTGTTGAGGCGGTAAAGTATGAAACCAATACTGTTGCATCTGAAAAAAAGTATAATATCGAAATGATTTCCGGTGCAAAAAAGGATATTACCTGGATAGAATAATTAACTAATTTGTTTTTTGTTGACCAGGAAAAGGAGGGCTGTATATAATTGTGCAGCCCTTCTGATGTTTCTCAGAGTTGCCCATAATTTCATTTATTTTTTTCGCGATTATTATCCAAAGAACCGTTTTCATTCTTTTTTATCGGGGTAAGCCCCATTTCATTTGCTTTTGATAGCATAAATCTATAGGCTTCTTCATAATCGTTATGTATAATACCATCAAGAATGGCATCTTTAATGGCCGACTTAATGTCGCCCACTTCACGACAAGGTGTCAGGCCGAAAACTTCCATAATGGTTTCGCCACTTACCGGAGGCTGAAAATTACGAATCTGGTCTTTTTCTTCAATTTCTTTGAGTTTACGTCGAACTATTTTAAAATTACGCAGGTGGCGGTCTTTCTTTTCGGGATTTTTCGAGGTGATATCTGCTTCACAGAGTGTCATCAGATTATCAATATCGTCGCCGGCCTCAAACAGCAGTCGTCGCACAGCCGAGTCTGTTACCTCTTCTTCACTTAAAACAATAGGGCGCATATGCAAAAAAACCATTTTCTGCACAAACTTCATTTTTTCGTTTAGGGGTAATTTCAGTCTTTGGAAAATGACCGGGATCATGCGTTCACCCACATGGTTGTGCGCATGAAATGTCCATCCTTGTTGGGGGTCGAAACGTTTGGTTATGGGTTTTGCAATGTCGTGAAGCAACGCCGACCAGCGAAGCCATAAATCATTTGTTTTAGGGGCTATTCTGTCAAGTACTTCAAGCGTATGATAAAAATTGTCTTTATGGGACTTGCCGTTAATTGATTCCACTCCCTTCAGGTTTTGCAGTTCGGGAAAAATATCTTTTAGTAATCCGGTTTCTTCAAGGAGTTTAAATCCGATTGAAGGCCGGGGAGATAAAACTATTTTATTAAGCTCCTCGGCTATTCTTTCTTTTGATACAATTGCCAGACGGGTTAAATTTTCTGTAATTCCATTGTAGGTTGACTCTTCAATATTGAAATTAAGTTGGGTTGCAAACCTAATTGCCCTCATCATTCTAAGAGGGTCATCTGAAAATGTTATAACCGGGTCAAGGGGAGTTCGGATTATTCCGTTTTCAATATCCTTTACCCCTTCGAAAGGATCAATTAATTCTCCGTAATTTTCTCTGTTTAAACTTATAGCCAGGGCATTAATGGTGAAATCACGGCGATTTTGGTCATCTTCAATGGTTCCATTTTCAACTTCAGGTTTACGACTATTAATTTGGTATGATTCTTTTCTGGCCCCAACAAATTCTATTTCCACATTTTTGTGCCTAAACATGGCGGTTCCGAATGATTTAAATACAGAGACCTTTTGATTACCAAGTTTTTTGGCCACTTTTTCTGCCAAATCAATACCATTTCCGGTTACTACAATATCAATATCTGAATTACTTCGTTTTAATAACAAATCTCGCACAAAACCACCAATAACAAAGGCTTGCACACCATCAGCCTTAGCAATCCCTGCAACAATTTTAAAAACCGGGTGTTTTAAATATTCAGTCATAAACATAATCCAACTTGTTCGCTAAAATGTGCACCAAAGTATTTTTTTTGCTAACTGACAAAATTACAATATTTTCTGCTTTTACCTTGCGTGAAGCAAAATTTTGATTTTTGGCATAAAGATTGTTATAGATATATATATAAATATAGATAGGTATATTTGAATAAACTTTTATACTTTTGTAAAATAAATTAATAATAGGAAATATGGTTGAACATTTAACAGCAACAACCTTTAAAGAAAAGGTTTTTGATTTTGAGCAAAATTCTGAATGGAAATTTTCAGGTAATAAACCTTGTTTAATTGACTTTTATGCTAATTGGTGTGGTCCATGTAAGGTAGTAGCGCCTGTGCTGGAACAACTTGCCAGAGAGTACGATGGGAAACTTGATATTTATAAAGTTGATACAGAAATTGAGCAGGAACTTGCGGCAGTATTTAGGATACAAAGTATTCCATCAATATTGTTTGTACCAATGGATGGTGCTCCGCAAATGGCTATGGGGGCCTTACCTAAGGAAACTTTTGAGCGTGCCTTTGCTGATGTTTTAAAGGTTAAAAAGTAAACGAATATGGGTATTAATCCCAAATTTGTCTTTAGCCATTTTTTCTAATGACCGTAATTAGAAATTAATAGTC
>JBBIVA010000045.1:0-24554 GCA_037439945.1 Marinilabiliaceae bacterium | reverse complement strand
ATAGTCGGTACAGGCTGCTTTAGAAAAACTTAATTTGTAAGCGTTTCTGATTACAAATTTTTAGTTTTTCTTTAGCGATTTGTCAAAATAGAAGACATGTAATCAATAACTTAAGACTATTAATTTCTAATGACGGTCATTAGAAAAAATGGCTAAAGACAAATTTGGGATAATAAATCTTTTTGAGTAACAGTTATTTTATAAAACAAAAAAGCCGTCCAGAATATGAACGGCCTTTTTTACGACAGAATTTAATCTATTTCTTAATTACTTTTTTATATCCGTATATAGCGTTTCCACCCAATTCTTCTTCAATACGTAAAAGTTGGTTGTATTTCGCCATCCTGTCTGAACGACTTAATGAACCTGTCTTAATTTGACCACTATTTGTAGCAACTGCAATGTCGGCAATAGTTGAATCTTCTGTTTCTCCCGATCTGTGAGAAGTAACAGAGGTATAACCAGCACGGTGAGCCATTTCAATTGCATCCAAAGTTTCGGTAAGGGTTCCTATCTGATTTACTTTAATAAGAATTGAATTAGCTGCGTTAAGTTCAATTCCTTTTTTAAGGTATTCAACATTGGTAACAAACAGGTCATCACCAACTAACTGGCATTTGTTACCAATTGTTTTATTAAGTAACACCCAACCGTCCCAATCTCCTTCATGACAACCATCTTCAATACTGTCTATGGGGAATTTTTCAACCAATTCGGCTAAAAATGCAACCTGTTGTTCACGTGTTCTTTTTAAACCTTTTGAACCTTCAAATTTAGAATAATCGTAAATCCCATCTTTATAGAATTCTGAAGCAGCGCAATCAAGAGCGATTGATATTTGGCCACCGTTTTCAAGCCGGCCAGCTTTATATCCGGCATTTTCAATAGCTTTAATAATACTGTTTAATGCATCTTCAGTACCTTCCAAGGCAGGGGCAAAACCACCTTCATCTCCAACTGCGGTGCTTAACCCACGGTCGTGCAATACTTTTTTCAAACTATGAAAAACTTCGGCTCCCATACGTAAACCTTCACGAAAGCTTGAGGCGCCAACAGGTCTTATCATAAACTCCTGAAATGCTATTGGGGCATCAGAATGCGACCCACCATTGATAATATTCATCATTGGTACAGGAAGAGTTTTTGCATTTGTACCACCTATATATCTATATAGTGGCAAACCGCTATATTCTGCAGCAGCTTTAGCTGTGGCAAGCGATACTCCTAAAATGGCATTAGCTCCAAGTTTACTTTTGGTTTTAGTGCCATCCATTTCCAACATTTTTCTGTCAACAGCCACCTGATCAATAGCACTCATACCAACCAGGGCAGGTGCAATCAATTTATTTACATTTTCAACGGCTTTCAAAACACCTTTACCAAGGTATCTTTTCTTGTCACCGTCTCTAAGTTCCAAAGCTTCGTTTTCGCCGGTAGAGGCGCCTGATGGCACTGCAGCTCTACCAATTATTCCACTTTCCAGTGTTACTTCAACTTCAATAGTTGGGTTGCCGCGAGAATCAAGAATTTCACGTGCATGAACATCAGCAATTAATCCCATAATACTTGGTTTTTATGATAAGTTAATAAATAACAAAAAAAAAGGATAAAGCAAAACTATCTTTATCCCTTTTTATAAGAACTTTTCTAAAACAACGGACTTTTAGAAACCAGCCTATCCATTTAGCTATTCGGTAGGAGTTTCTGATTTTGAGTCCTCCTTCGCCTTAGGTGCTTTTTCAATGCTGCTTGCAGTTGTTTCAGTTGCTTTTTTTCTGCTCCTACGAGTTGTAGGTTTTTTCTTTTCGGCTGTTGCAGATGAAGATGCGCTAAGCATATTCTCATTATAATCAACCAATTCAATGTAGCAAATATCAGCAGCGTCTCCTAAACGGTTGCCCAATTTAAGTATGCGGGTATATCCTCCGGGACGGTTAGCTACCTTTAATGATATCTCACGAAACAACTCACTAATTGCTTCTTTATTCTGTAAATAACTGAATACAACTCTTCGGGAATGAGTGGTATCTTCCTTGGATTTGTTGATCAATGGTTCAACATACATCCTCAATGCTTTAGCCTTGGCCACAGTTGTTTTTATCCGCTTGTGCAGAATAAGCGATGCTGCCATATTAGCCAGCAAGGCCTTTCTGTGTGAGCTGGTTCTACCCAGGTGGTTTATCTTTTTTTGATGTCTCATCGCGGTTTATTCCTTGTCTAATTTATACTTCATTATATCCATACCAAAATTGAGCCCAAGATTCTGGAGTAAATCATCTAATTCTGTCAGAGATTTTTTACCAAAATTCCTGAATTTCAATAAATCGTTACGATTGTATTGAACCAATTCCCCAAGGGTCTCAACATCAGCAGCTTTAAGGCAGTTAAGGGCCCGAACCGAAAGGTCTAAATCAACCAATTTGGTTTTTAGTAACTGACGCATGTGCAAAACTTCCTCATCAAACTCCTCATTTCCAAATTTCTCATCTGAATCGAGAGTAATTTTCTCATCAGAAAACAACATGAAATGATAAATAAGAATTTTTGAAGCTTCTTTTAGAGCATCTTTTGGGTGAATAGATCCGTCAGTTGATATATCAATTAATAACTTTTCGTAGTCAGTTTTTTGTTCAACCCTAAAGTTTTCAACAGCATACTTAACGTTACGAATCGGAGTAAAAATTGAATCAATTGCAATAGTACCAAACTCCTGCTCGGAGCTTCTGTTTTCTTCAGCCGGAACATAACCTCTACCCTTATGAATATTAAGGGTAATTTGTAAATGAACTTCCGGATTCATCCTGGCTATAACCCATTCCGGGTTTAATACCTTAAAACTAGTAAGATGTTGATTTAAATCTCCTGCTGTTAATTTATCCTTACCGGTAACAGTTAAAGTAATTCTTTCGCTTTCAATATCTTCGGTTGTTTTCCTGAGTCTAACCTGTTTCAGGTTAAGTATTATTTCTGTCACATCATCAACAACTCCAGGAATACTGGAAAACTCGTGATCAACACCTTCAAATTTAACAGTTGTAATTGCATATCCCTCTAAAGAAGACAGCAATATTCTTCTTAAGGCATTTCCAACAGTAATACCATATCCTGGCTCAAGAGGACGAAATTCGAAACGACCGAACTTGTCATCAGCATCAAGCATGATAACTTTATCAGGTTTTTGGAACGCTAATATTGCCATAAGAAATAATTATTTAGAATACAATTCAACAATCAACTGTTCTTTAATATTTTCAGGTATATCAGACCTTTCAGGTACATTAAGAAATTTTCCTGTTTTTGTATGTTTATCCAACTCCAACCAGGAATATTTGTGAACACTTGAGTTTGATAATGACTCGTTAATAGCTTCCAGTGATTTAGATTTTTCTCTAACAGCTACTATCTGTCCTGCTTTTAATAAATAAGAAGCTATATTCACAACTGACCCGTCCACTGTAATGTGTCTGTGAGATACCAACTGACGGGCAGCTGCTCTTGTTGGAGCAATTCCCATACGGAACACTACATTATCAAGCCTTGACTCAAGTAAACCTAATAATACTTCACCGGTAATACCTTTACTGCGTGTTGCTTTATCAAAAAGCTTGCTAAACTGGCGCTCAAGTATTCCATAAGTATATTTAGCTTTCTGCTTTTCGCGAAGCTGCATACCATATTCACTGGTTTTTTTTCTACGGTTGTTACCGTGTTGTCCAGGAGGATAATTCTTTTTTTCAAGATATTTATCAGCTCCATAAATTGCTTCACCAAATTTTCGTGCAATTTTTGTTTTTGGACCTATGTATCTAGCCATTCTACTAAATTTTTGATTTTAAAGATTTGATTTTAAAGATTGAATTTGACAGCCGCAAGATTATAGAGAGGTGGTTTTTTTATAACCAACCAAAATTCAAAATTCAAAACCAAAAACTTATGGTTAATAACTAGTTAAAAATTAGACTCTTCTTCTTTTAGGTGGACGACAACCGTTATGAGGCATTGGTGTTACGTCAACTATTTCGCTAACCTCAATGCCGCTGGTATGAAAAGACCTAATAGCAGACTCTCGACCATTACCAGGACCTTTTACATATACTTTAACTTTTCTCAAACCCAGGTCGTAAGCAACTTTTGCACAATCTGCAGCTGCAACCTGGGCAGCATAAGGGGTATTCTTTTTTGATCCCCTAAAACCCATTTTTCCTGCGCTTGACCAAGAGATAACCTGACCATTTGCATTGGTAAGACAAACGATTATATTATTGAAAGAAGAATGCACATGGGCCTGCCCGATTGCTTCTACTTTTACAACTTTCTTCTTTTGAGTTCCTGCCTTCTTTGCCATGATTCAATGATTATTTACTAGCTTTCTTTTTATTAGCAACAGTTTTTTTCTTCCCTTTACGGGTACGTGCATTATTCTTAGTAGATTGACCTCTTAAAGGTAATCCAAGGCGATGACGAATACCACGATAGCAACCAATGTCCATTAATCGTTTAATATTCAATTGCACTTCTGACCGCAATTCACCTTCTGTCTTAATAGTTGAACTAATAATTTCTCGCACTGAGGTAATCTGGTCATCAGTCCAATCTTTTACTTTTAAGTTAACGTCTACCCCTGCCTTATTAAGTATGGATGTAGCTAAACTTCTACCTATTCCATAAATATATGTTAAGGCGATTTCTCCTCTTTTTTGAGACGGAATGTCAACTCCTGCAATTCTTGCCATATTCTTAAAATTTATCCTTGACGTTGTTTAAACTTTGGATTTTTTTTATTGATCACATACAAGCGACCTTTTCTACGAACGATTTTGCAATCGGCGCTACGCTTTTTAATTGATGCTCTAACCTTCATTGTATTAACTATTATTTGTACCTATAACTAATCCTACCCTTGGTCAAATCATATGGAGACATCTCCACTTTAACTCTATCTCCGGGAAGAATTTTAATATAATGCATTCTCATTTTCCCGGAAATATGAGCAGTTATCACATGGCCATTCTCTAATTCCACCCGAAACATGGCATTAGACAGAGCTTCTATGATGGTGCCGTCTTGTTCAATTGAGGCTTGTTTAGCCATAAATAAAACGCTTTAAATATTTTTTAAGACTGCAAATTTAATACATCTTCAACAAATTTGAAACTAGATAAAATTTCAGCATTATTTTTCTTTACTACGATCGTATGTTCAAAATGAGCTGAAACGCTTTTATCTGCTGTCCTGATGGTCCATCCGTCCGAATCCTGAATTATTTGCCTCTTGCCTAAATTAATCATAGGTTCAATGGCTAATACCATACCTGCTCTTAATTTAATCCCGTTTCCTCTCCGGCCGTAATTTGGCACTTCGGGCGATTCATGCAGGTTACGGCCTATTCCGTGCCCCACCATTTCGCGAACAACTGAATATCCACCGGCTTCACAATATGACTGTATTGCTGAGCCAATATCACCCAACCTTTGTCCTTCAACAGCATTTTCAATTCCCTTGTATAAAGATGCTTTGGTTGTTTCAAGTAATAACTTTATTTCAGGTTTTACTTCGCCTACTTGAAATGTGTAGGCCGAATCGCCAAAATATCCATTCAATAAAACGCCACAATCAACTGAAACAATATCTCCTTCTTTTAATGGAGTTTTATTTGGTATTCCATGCACAACCTGTTCGTTAACAGATGTACAAAGTGTATTTGGATAACCTTTATAATTCAAGAAGCCAGGCAAGCCCTTATTATCAAGAATATAAAATTCTGCAACCTTATCCAGTTCAAGAGTAGTAACTCCCGGCTTAATTAACCTGGCTACTTCACCAAGTGTTTTCGCTACCAACAAATTACTTGCTCTTAATAATTCTATTTCCTCTTCGGTTTTTAAATAAATCATACCTTAAATATGCAACATATTAATATGCTGCAGCAGCACCGCCGGATCTTCCTTTAATTCTCCCTGATTTTAATAACCCGTCATAGTGGCGCATTAATAAGTGACTTTCTATTTGTTGTAATGTATCCAATACAACCCCAACGAGAATAAGTAATGATGTACCACCATAAAACTGGGCAAAAGAGCTATCAACCCCTGCCAACATTGCGAATGCCGGCATAATTGCAACTAAGGCCAGAAAAAACGAACCGGGAAGCGTTATTTTAGACATTACAGAATCCAAAAACTCAGCAGTTTTCTTCCCTGGTTTAATACCTGGGATAAAACCTCCGTTACGTTTCATATCATCTGCCATTTGAGTTGGGTTAATAGTAATGGCCGTATAAAAATAGGTGAATAATATTATTAGCAAAGCAAAAACAAAATTATACCAGAAACCTGTAAAATTTGCAAATATTGCTGCAAATCCAGTTGCAGTTTCACTGTCAACAAATCCAGCAAAGGTTACAGGAATAAACATTATTGCCTGTGCGAATATAATTGGCATAACACCTGCAGCATTAACTTTTAAAGGAATATACTGACGGACTCCTCCATATTGCTTATTCCCAACTATTCGTTTTGCATATTGCACGGGAACCCTTCTTGTACCCTGAACAAGTAATATTGTTCCTGCAAATACAAAGAAAAGTATTACAAACTCAATCAACAGCATAACCAAACCGCCACCTTCTTCCAAACGGGAAACAAATTCAGCAAATAAAGAAAAGGGTAACTGGGCAATAATACCAATCATAATAATTAAAGAGATACCATTTCCAATTCCTTTGTCGGTAATTCGTTCTCCCAGCCACATTACAAACATTGTTCCGGCAGTAAGTATAATGGTAGATGTAACTGTGAATCCAAATCCACTGCTAACAAAGGCTGTTGCTGGTAATTGCGCATACAAATTTGCGATATAACTTGGGGCCTGGAACAACAAAATAATTACTGTAAGGTACCTTGTTATCTGATTTATCTTTCGTCTTCCACTTTCCCCTTCTCGCTGCAATCTTTGAAAATACGGTATTGCTATTCCCAAAAGTTGAACAACGATTGATGCAGAAATATATGGCATTATACCTAACGCCAAAATTGAAGCATTTGAAAATGCCCCTCCTGAAAACATATTTAATAAACCTAAAACACCCTGCTGGGTTTGGCTTTCAAGGTTTGCTAACTGGTCAGGATCGATCCCTGGCAATACTACAAAAGAACCTAAACGATATATTAAAAGATATCCAAGGGTTGTAATAATACGGGATTTAAGTTCCTCGATCTTCCAAATGTTACGGATGGTTTCGAATAGTTTCATCAAATTACAATTTTTCTACGGTTCCTTGTGCTGACTCAATAGCTGCTACTGCGGTTTTTGAAAACGCATGAGCTTTTACGGTAATTTTGGCGGATATGGTCCCTTTTCCAAGAATTTTAACCAGATCACTTTTACTAATCAAACCTGCATCTTTTAAATTCTCAGGTGTAATTACACTCCATCCGTTTTTCTCTGCTAAACCTTGCAGAATTTCAATATTGATAGATTTGTATTCCTTACGGTTAACATTTTTGAACCCGAATTTGGGAACCCTTCTTTGAAGTGGCATCTGTCCACCTTCAAATCCGATCTTTTTTGAATAACCTGAACGTGATTTTGCACCTTTATGGCCACGTGTTGATGTTCCACCATGACCAGAACCAGTACCCCTACCTATTCTCTTATCGTGGTGGGTTGAACCAGCTGCAGGTTTCAATTGATTTAATTCCATATCAAATATCGATAAACTTCGTTTAATAATTATTTCCCGACACTAACCAAGTGTCTTACTCTCTCAACCATACCAAGAATTACAGGAGTATCCTCATGTTCCACGGTGGCATTTACTTTACGTAAACCAAGTGCTGCAAGATTTCTTTTTTGTTTCTCGGTAGTCTTGATTTTACTTTTAACTTGCGTTATTTTAATTTTTGCCATTGTTTTGTCGCTTAACCGTTAAACACCTTTTCAATAGTAACACCTCTGTTATGGGCAACTGTATTAGCATCGCGTAATTCGCAAAGGGCATTAATAGTTGCTTTAACGAGGTTATGTGGGTTAGAAGAACCTTTGGATTTTGCAAGAACATCATGTATTCCTACGCTTTCCAAAACTGCACGCATAGCACCACCGGCCACAAGACCCGTACCGTGAGAAGCTGGTTTCATAAATACCCTTGCACCACCAAATTTTGATGTTTGCTCATGAGGTATGGTTCCGTTAACAACAGCAATTTTAACAAGGTTCTTTTTAGCTGCTTCAACGCCTTTGGCAATTGCAGTGGTAACTTCATTGGCTTTACCAAGACCCCACCCTACTATTCCATTTTCATTTCCAACAACCACGATGGCTGAAAAACTGAATGTTCTACCTCCTTTGGTAACTTTTGTAACCCGGTTAATAGCCACCAACCTGTCTTTCAGTTCCAGGTCATTTGTTGTACGAACTCTTTTATTATTTCCTGCCATAATAAATTAAAATTTAAGGCCTGCCTCGCGAGCAGCGTCCGCTAATTGTTTCACCCTGCCATGATACAAATAACCATTCCTGTCGAATGTTACCGTTTGAATTCCGGCTTGAATTGCCTTTTCGGCAATAAGTTTGCCAACCATAGCAGCTTTTTCTGTCTTTGTTCCGTTTTGGGCAGCAATATCTTTGCTACTTGATGATGCGGCAACTATTGTTTTGCCAGATTTATCATCAATTAATTGAACATATATCTGCTTATTGCTGCGGAAAACTGACATTCTGGGTCTCTCAGAACATCCTTCAATTTTATGACGGATGCTTTTTTTTATTTTAAGTCTTCGTTCTATTTTCGAAAAAGCCATAACACAAATAAATTAATCAGATTAAACTTTGGCGCTTTTACCAGCTTTACGCCTGATAACTTCACCCACAAACCGAATACCTTTACCTTTATATGGTTCAGGCTTTCTTAATGACCGAATCTTTGCGCAAACCTGGCCTAAAAGCTGTTTGTCAATCGATTCAAGTGTTATAATCGGATTACTTTTCCGGTCGGTTACAGCCTCAACTTTAATTTCCTGAGGAAGTTGTATATGAATGGCATGCGAATATCCAAGTGATAATTCTAATACTTGTCCGTTTGAAATAGCACGGTAACCAACTCCCACAAGTTCCATCTTTTTTTGATATCCTTGTGACACTCCAACTACCATGTTATTTATTAAGGCGCGGTATAATCCGTGCATTGAGCGATGTTCCCTCTCGTCGCCTGGACGAAACACCTGAAGTTCGCTACCACCGATTTCAACTTTAATATCGGGGTGAATATCCTGATGCAGTTCACCTTTGGGCCCTTTAACTGTCACAGTGTTTTCCTTAACCGTTACACTAACTCCGGCAGGTATGGTGATGGGTAATTTTCCTATCCTTGACATGACTAACCTCCTTTATTAATAAACGTAACACAATACTTCACCACCTACTTTTTCAACTCTTGCTTCTTTATCGGTAATAACACCTTTTGAAGTTGAAAGAATTGCTATTCCTAATCCGTTTAAAACACGGGGCACCTCACGATAGCCGGTGTATTTACGTAATCCGGGGCTTGAAACACGGCTTAAACTTTTTATAGCCGATGCTTTTGTAACAGGATCGTATTTTAAAGCTATTTTAATAATACCCTGTTTGTTATCATCCATAAACTTATAGTTGAGGATATAACCTTTTTGAAAAAGGATTTTTGTCATCTCCCTTTTCAGGTTGGAGGCTGGAACCTCAACAACCTTGTGTCTCGCCATAATGGCGTTTCTGATTCTGGTCAGAAAATCTGAAATTGGATCTGTCATTATATATTTAAGATTAAATTGATTCCGATAAACCGGAACAATATTTAACACTTTGTAAACTAATCAATAAACTACCAACTGGCTTTTTTAACACCAGGAATTAAACCTGCCGCGGCCATTTCCCTGAAACAAATCCTGCTAATACCAAACTGTCTCATATAACCTTTTGGCCTTCCTGTAAGTTTGCAACGGTTGTGCAATCTTATGGGAGATGAATTTTTGGGTAGGTTTTGCAAACCTATATAATCTCCTTCAGCTTTTAATTTGGCACGTTTCTCAGCATATTTGGCAATAAGCCTTGCTCTTTTAACTTCTCGAGCTTTTAATGATTCTTTTGCCATTTGATTAATTCTTTTTTAAATTTTTAAACGGTAACCCGAACTCACGAAGTAAAGCAAAAGCTTCTTCATCATTTTTTCCGGAGGTCACAAAGGTAATATTCATACCCATAATCTTGCTCACATTGTCAATATTTATTTCAGGAAAAATGATTTGTTCTGTAATTCCTAGTGTATAGTTTCCCCGCCCATCAAGTTTACTGTTAATTCCCTTGAAATCGCGAATACGTGGCAATGCTACTTTCACCAATCTTTCAAGAAACTCATACATAGTATCATGGCGAAGTGTAACACGAGCGCCAATGGGCATTTTCTTTCTAAGTTTAAAGTTTGAAATATCTTTTTTAGAAAGACATGCTACAGCTTTTTGTCCTGAAATTGTGGTCAGCTCTTTTAAAGATGTTTCAATGATCTTTTTATCGGCAACTGCTGCACCAACACCCTGATTGATTACTATTTTCTCTAATTTGGGTACCTGCATTACGCTTGTATAACCAAATTCTTTAACCAGGTTTGATACAATTTCATCTTTGTATCGTGTTTTTAAATTAGGTATATAGCTCATTACTTGATCTCCTCCCCTGATTTTTTAGAATAACGAACAAGTTTTCCATTTTCTGCAACCCTGCGTCCAATTCTGGTAGGTTTACCAGTTGAAGGATCTTTAAGGTTTAAATTGGAAATGTGGATTGGGGCTTCTTTTTTAACGATGCCACCTTGTGGGTTTTCGGCGTTTGGTTTAGTATGTTTACTAACCATGTTAACGCCTTCAACAATAGCACGTTGTTTATTGGGGAATACTTCAAGAACTCTACCTTCAGATCCTTTACTGGTTCCCGCATTAACAATTACTATGTCTCCTTTTTTAATATGTAATTTTCCCATTGCTGATAAATCTTTATCGATTAAAGCACTTCAGGCGCTAATGATACAATTTTCATGTATCCGTCACGTAATTCCCTTGCAACTGGCCCGAAAATACGGGTTCCACGCATTTCGCCGGTATTATTGATAAGTACACAGGCATTGTCGTCAAAACGGATGTATGATCCATCTGCTCTTCTGATCTCTTTTTTGGTACGAACCACTACGGCTTTACTAACAGTTCCTTTTTTCATATCAGAAGAGGGTACTGCGCTTTTTATTGATACCACAATACGGTCGCCTATTGATGCATATCTGCGTCCTGTTCCACCAAGAACACGGATGCAAAGCACTTCTTTGGCTCCGCTATTGTCGGCAACTATAAGTCTGGATTCCTGCTGTATCATGATTACTTAGCTCTTTCAATGATTTCAACTAATCTCCAACGCTTGGTTTTGCTCAGTGGGCGAGTTTCCATAATTCGCACTGTATCTCCGGTATGACCATTGTTGGTTTCATCGTGTGCATAAAATTTCTTTGTTTTTTGCATGAATTTCCCATATATTGGGTGTTTCTCGCGAATAACCACACTTACAACAATGGTTTTATCCATTTTCTCACTCACCACAATTCCAATCCGTTCTTTTCTTAAATTTCTTGTTTCCATGATGAAAATTATTTTTCATTTAATTGTTTCTGACGAAGTATCGTCAGCAGACGCGCAATATTCTTACGTGTTTGTCTAATCTTCATTGGATTTTCCAATGGAGAAATGTGGTGGTTGAGGGTCATACGAGTTAACTCCTGTTGCTGGGCATCAATGCGCTCCTCAATCTCATTAATTGTCATTTCTATTATTTCGGAAGTTTTCATCCTAACGCATTTGAAGATTCAACATAATCCCTTCTAACAATAAATTTTGTTGTTACTGGCAATTTTTGAGCAGCAAGGCGAAGGGCCTCTTTTGCAACTTCAAAAGATACGCCGTCACATTCAATAATTATGCGTCCGGGTGTAACTGGCGCAACAAACCCTTCAGGGCTACCTTTTCCTTTACCCATCCTAACCTCGGCTGGTTTTTTGGTAATTGGTTTATCTGGGAAGATACGAATCCATATCTGACCTTGACGTTGCATGTAACGTGTAACGGCAATCCTTGCCGCTTCTATTTGACGGCCTGTAATCCACTTACTTTGAAGTGATTTAATTCCAAAAGATCCAAATGCGAGTTCATGGCCTCTTTGGGCAATACCCTTCATTTTTCCTTTTTGTTGACGTCTGAATTTTACTTTTTTTGGCTGTAACATCGTTTCGCTTTCGATTATCGGTTAACAAACGATTACTTTTTTCTTTTCTTAAAACCTCCACCCTGTTGGTGTGGTGCACTTTTACGGCTATTTCCGGTAGCTTCTTTGGTCCCGAAATTTGGAGATAAATCAGGTTTTCCATAAACCTCACCTTTGCAAATCCAAACTTTAAGCCCTATTAGCCCTGTTTTTGTAAGTGCCTCACTTCTGGCATAATCAATGTCTGCCCTAAAGGTATGAAGTGGGGTACGTCCTTCTTTATACATCTCTGAACGGGCCATTTCAGCTCCGTTCAACCGACCTGAGATTTGCACTTTAATTCCTTCGGCACCCATTCTCATAGTTGATGCAATGGCCATTTTTATTGCGCGACGGTAGGCGATACGACCTTCCAGTTGGCGTGCAATATTATAGGCCACAATCATGGCATCAAGCTCCGGTCTTTTAATTTCAAAGATGTTAATTTGAACTTCCTTATCGGTTATCTTCTTAAGTTCTTCTTTCAGTTTATCAACCTCCTGACCGCCTTTTCCAATAATAATACCTGGACGGGCGGTATAAACTGTTATTGTAATAAGCTTAAGCGTACGTTCGATAATAATGCGCGAAATACTGGCTTTTGCCAGACGAGCATTGAGATATTTGCGGATTTTTGAGTCTTCCAGCAACTTATCGCCATAACTCTTTCCTCCAAACCAGTTAGAATCCCATCCTCTGATGATTCCTAACCTGTTACTTATAGGATTAACTTTTTGTCCCATCTGGCTCGTTTTAATTTTCCTTATTAGCGTTTGAAACTTTACTATCAACTAAAATCGTAACATGATTTGATCTTTTGCGTATTCGGTGAGCACGCCCCTGTGGCGCAGGTCTAAGCCTTTTTAGTACCCGACCTGAATCAACATAGGCTTCTTTCACAAACAAACCAGCATCTTCAAGCCTTTGTCCTTCGTTTTTATCTTTCCAGTTAGCAATTGCTGAAAGTAATAGTTTTTCTACGTTACGTGATGCTTCCTTGGTAGTAAACTTGAGGATATCTAAAGCCAGATTAACTTCTTTCCCACGTATTAAGTCAACAACCAACCTCATTTTGCGAGGTGATGTTGGCACATTACGCAGTTTGGCAAAAGCCTGGGTTTTTCTGGCCTCCTTAAATTGTTCTGCTTTTATTCTTTTTCTTGCACCCATTTTTTTTACATTAAAAAATTAACATTTCAGGCATTAACGTTTTTTGTTGCCTGCATGACCGCGGAATGTCCGCGTGGGGGCAAATTCACCCAGTTTATGGCCAACCATATTTTCTGTAACATATACAGGAATGAATTTATTGCCATTGTGAACAGCAATTGTGTGACCTACAAATTCAGGGGAAATCATTGATGCCCTGGCCCAGGTTTTAATAACTGACTTTTTACCGGATTCGTTCATGGTTAAAACCTTGCTCTCCAGCTTGAAGTTTATATAAGGGCCTTTTTTTAAAGATCTGCTCATAACTCTAAAATAATTAACCGGTTACTTTTTTCTCTTTTCAAGAATGTACTTATTTGAGCCTTTTTTGGGCGCACGGGTTTTGTAACCCTTTGCAAGTAAACCTTTTCTCGACCTTGGATGACCTCCGGAAGCTCTACCTTCGCCACCACCCATTGGATGGTCTACAGGGTTCATGGCAACACCCCGAACTCTTGGACGACGTCCAAGCCATCTGGTGCGACCAGCTTTTCCTGATTTCTCCAAACCATGGTCAGAATTACCAACTGCCCCTACAGTTGCACGACAGGTTGTAAGTACCATTCTTGTTTCACCGGAAGGAAGGCGTAATACAACGTAATTACCTTCACGGGCAGCAAGTTGTGCAAACGTACCGGCGCTACGGGCCATATTGCCTCCTTGTCCGGGACGAAGCTCAATATTATGAATAACGGTACCTAAAGGAATTTCACCAAGCGGTAGTGCATTTCCTACTTCAGGAGCGACACCGCTTCCTGAAATAATCTCTTGTCCAACCTGTAAACCATTTGGAGCAAGAATGTAACGTTTTTCTCCATCAGCATAAACAAGTAAGGCAATTCTTGCGCTTCTGTTTGGATCATACTGAATAGAGTCAACTTTAGCTAATACACCATCTTTATTCCTCTTGAAATCGATTACTCTGTATCTTCTTTTGTGTCCTCCACCGATATAACGCATAGTCATCCTACCAGATGAATTACGGCCACCAGTTTTCTTAATCGGACTCAATAAAGATTTTTCTGGAACACTTGATGTAATCGAATCGAATGCTCCAATAATTTTGTGTCTCTGCCCTGGTGTTGTGGGCTTTAGCTTTCTAACTGCCATTTCAATTAAATATTGCTATAAAAATCAATTTTGTTTCCTTCAGCAAGTGTTACAACTGCTTTTTTGCAGGCATTTGTTCTGCCTGTAACAACGCCTGCTTTTGTATAACGGGTTTTTACTTCTCCGCCATAACGCATGGTGTTAACTGTTTCAACTGTAACATTGTACATCTCTTCAATGGCTTTTTTGATTTGGAGTTTATTAACATCCTTTTTAACAATAAAGCCATATTTATTAAGGGAATCCCCTAATTTTGTCATTTTCTCAGTGACAATGGGTTTAATTATAACTTCCATTACTTACCTCCTTATGCATTAAAAAGTTTACCCAGCTGTTCAACTGAACTTTCAGTAAGAATCAGCGAATGAGCTTTCATTATACTGTAAGTGTTAAGATCGGAAGCAACAGCTATTTCAGATTTCTGGATATTTCTGGAAGACAAGTAAATATTTTTATCATAGTCTTTAAGAACTACCATAGATCTTTTACCTTCTACCTGAAGATTTTTCCTAATGGCAAGAAATTCCTTTGTTTTAGGTTTTTCGAAGGAGAAGTCTTCAATAACCACTATTGCATTGTTTTTAGCTTTGTAAGATAAAGCAGACAACCTGGCAAGCTGTTTCAACTTTTTGTTAAGTTTAAAGTTGTAGTTGCGGGGTTTTGGTCCGAATATACGGCCTCCACCACGAAAAACAGGCGATTTTAAACTTCCTGCACGAGCAGTACCAGTTCCTTTTTGCTTTTTAATCTTACGTGTGCTACCGGCAATTTCACTCCGCTCCTTGGCTTTGTGAGTTCCCTGACGATTGTTAGCCATGTATTGTTTTACATCCAGATAAATGGCATGTTCATTGGGCACTATAGCGAAAATTGAATCTGGTAATTCAACTTTGCGTCCGGTTTCTTTTCCTTGTATGTTTAGTATGTTCAGTTCCATTACTTTTCAATAATTAGATATGAACCTTTTGCGCCCGGAACAGATCCTTTAATCAGTAACAGGTTGCTTTCGGGAATCACTTTTATCACTCTCAAATTTTCCACCTTAACTTTATCTCCACCTGTACGTCCGGCCATTCTCATGCCTTTAAATACACGCGATGGAAATGAAGATGCTCCAACCGAGCCTGGTGCACGACCTCTGTTATGCTGTCCGTGGGTTTGTCCTCCAACACCGCCAAATCCATGACGTTTAACAACCCCTTGAAAACCTTTTCCTTTTGATATACCACTAACATCAACAAAGGTATTTTCCTGAATCAGCTCAACGGTAATTACATCACCGAGTTTGTATTCACTTTCAAACTCCTTGAATTCAACCAGCTTGGCCTTTGGAGTAACTCCAGCCTTTTGAAAGTGTCCTTTCATAGGTTTGGTAGTACTTTTCTCTCTTTTTTCGTCGAACGCCAATTGAACAGCTTCATAGCCATCAGTTTCGAGCTTTTTAACTTGGGTTACGACGCAAGGGCCAGCTTCGATAACAGTGCATGGTATGTTTTTACCCTCGGCACTGAAAACGGAAGTCATTCCGATTTTTTTTCCAATTAATCCTGGCATTGCTTAAGTAATTTACTAAATTTTTAATCAAACTTTAATTTCAACTTCCACACCGCTTGGAAGTTCAAGTTTCATCAGAGCGTCAATAGTTTTTGCTGTTGAACTGTAAATGTCGATCAGTCTTTTGTAAGATGATAATTGAAACTGTTCACGCGATTTTTTATTGACGAAGGTTGAGCGTAACACGGTAAATACCCTTTTATGTGTTGGTAAGGGAATTGGGCCACTTACAATGGCGCCTGTACTCTTTACCGTTTTTACGATCTTTTCGGCTGACTTATCAACCAAATTGTGATCGTATGATTTTAGTTTTATTCTTATTTTTTGATTCATAGTTGTTTATGCAAACAATTTCTTACAATAATTCAACTTTACCTTTGGCTTCTTTAACCACCTCCATAGCTATAGATTTTGAAACTTCTTCATAATGAGAAAATTCCATTGATGAAGTTGCTCGTCCTGAAGATATGGTTCTAAGGGCTGTGACGTACCCAAACATTTCGGCTAAAGGAACCCTGGCTTTAACAACGCGAGCCCCTGATTTTGATTCCATTCCTTCAACCTGACCACGCCTTTTATTAAAATCTCCGATTATGTCTCCCATATATTCTTCGGGGGTTACAACTTCAACACGCATAATTGGCTCTAACAAAGCAGGTTTGGCTTTGGCGCAAGCTTCTCTGAATGCTTGTCTTGCACATATCTCAAATGAGAGGGAGTCTGAGTCAACAGGGTGAAATGAACCATCTAAAAGTTCTACTTTTAAGTTTTCCACTGAAAATCCGGCAAGGACTCCGTTTTGCATGGCTTTTTCAAATCCCTTTTGAACAGATGGGATATATTCACGAGGTATATTTCCTCCTTTAACCTGGTCGATAAACTGCAATCCTGTTTGACCTTCGTCAATAGGACCAACACTAACAATAATATCTGCAAATTTACCTCTACCACCAGTTTGCTTTTTAAATACTTCGCGATGTTCTATTTTTTTGGTGATGCTTTCTTTATAAGCAACCTGTGGGCGACCCTGGTTACACTCTACTTTAAACTCTCTTCTTAAGCGGTCGATAATTATTTCGAGGTGCAATTCTCCCATACCGCTAATAACTGTTTGTCCGCTATCTTGATCGGTATGAACTTTAAAAGTTGGATCTTCTTCGGCAAGTTTACTTAACCCGTTAGACAATTTGTCAATATCTTTCTGACTCTTAGGTTCAACTGATATTCCAATAACCGGTTCAGGGAAATCCATTGATTCTAATACCAAGGGGTGTTTCTCATCACATAAGGTATCACCTGTGCGAATATCCTTAAAACCTACACCTGCACAAATATCGCCAGCCGAAATCACTTCTCGTGGCAATTGTTTGTTGGATTTCATTTGAAACAGGCGAGAAATCCGTTCTTTTTTTTCAGTTCTGGAATTCCAAACATAAGAACCTGATTCAATTTTTCCTGAATACACTCTCATAAAAGCCAGCCTACCTACAAATGGATCTGTTGCAATTTTAAATGCGAGAGCAGTAAGTGGTTGGTCTTCATCAGGTTCGCGACTTTCTTGTTTTCCAGTCTCAGGATTAGTTCCTATAACCTTAGGTATATCGAGTGGTGCGGGTAAAAATCTGATTATACCATCCAACAGACGCTGAATTCCTTTATTCTTAAAAGCAGACCCACACATCATGGGAACTACTTTCATATCTATGGTTGCTTGTCTGATTACTGAAATTAAGTGTTCATGTGTGATTGAATCCGGATCATCAAAAAACTTCTCCATTAACTCATCATCGTATTCTGCAACGGCCTCAATAAGCTTTCCTCTCCACTCATTTACTTCTTCTACCATATCAGCAGGAACATCTTCCATTTCGTAACGTACGCCCATCACGTCGTCTTCATACCAAATTACGGCTTTGTTCTCTATAAGGTCAACTACTCCTCTGAAAGTTTCTTCAACCCCAATTGGTATTGTAATTGGTATTGGATTTGCACCAAGTACTTCTCTGATTTGGCGTAGCACGTCATAATAATTCGCGCCAGATCTGTCCATTTTATTAACAAAACCTAATCGGGGTACTGCGTACTTGTTAGCTTGTCTCCAAACAGTTTCTGACTGTGGCTCCACTCCGCCAACAGCACAAAACAGGGCAACAGCACCATCCAAAACACGTAAGGAGCGTTCAACTTCAACAGTGAAATCAACGTGCCCGGGAGTATCAATTATATTAATTTTGTATTCATCATTATTGTATTTCCACTGGGTTGTTATGGCAGCTGATGTAATTGTAATACCTCTTTCCTGCTCCTGCTCCATCCAGTCCATCGTGGCAGCTCCATCGTGCACTTCGCCAATTTTGTGCGTAATACCGGTGTAGTACAAAATCCTTTCAGAAGTTGTAGTTTTTCCGGCATCGATGTGGGCCATAATACCTATATTCCTTGTATATTTTAATTCTGCTTTTCCCATCCTAATCTAACTGTCAATAAAATTTGTCAAAACCTAAAGTGGGCAAACGCACGGTTAGCTTCTGCCATTTTGTGCATATCTTCTTTTTTCTTGTATGCACCACCTTCAAGGTTAAATGCAGCAACTATTTCAGCAGCCAATTTATCGGCCATTGATTTTCCGTTTCTTTTACGGGCAAACAGAATCAAATTCTTCATGCTGTAAGAAACTTTACGCTCGGGACGAATTTCGGTGGGAACCTGAAAAGTGGCACCGCCAACACGACGGCTTTTTACTTCAACAGATGGAGTAACATTTTCAATGGCTTTTTTCCACATCTCCAAAGCTGATTTTCCATCTTTTTCAGCTTTATCGTTGATGATATCTAATGCATTGTAAAAAATTTGATATGCAATTGATTTTTTGCCATCAAACATCAAATTATTTACAAATTGTGTTACCAAAGTATCGTTAAACTTTGGGTCGGGTAACAAAACCCGCTTTTTTGGTTTACTTTTTCTCATTTTTTTTGTTTATTAGTTTTTCAACTTACTGGCTGTATTTGACTCTTCAATGGATTAATCCATTTACTCAACCTAAACACGAACCAATAAACAAAACCTTTTAATTTGTTATTTTTTAACTTTTGGACGTTTTGTACCGTATTTTGAACGGCGTTGTGTACGACCATCAACACCAGAAGCATCAAGGGCTCCTCTTACCAGGTGGTAGCGTACTCCCGGAAGATCTTTTACCCTACCTCCACGTACAAGTACTATAGAGTGTTCCTGTAAATTATGGCCTTCTCCGGGGATATAGGCATTTACCTCTTTCCCATTTGTAAGACGAACCCTGGCTACTTTACGCATGGCAGAATTTGGCTTTTTGGGAGTTGTAGTATAAACCCTAACACATACCCCACGTCTTTGTGGGCAAGAATCCAATGCAGGAGATTTACTCTTGTCAACCAGCTTGTTACGTCCTTTTCTTACTAATTGCTGAATTGTTGGCATATCAACTTTATATTTAAAACTTTAATAACTATCCATAAACGGGGTTGCAAAGGTATTCTTTTTATTTGAAAAACCATACTGATTTTCAAATATTTTCATACCTACTGATAAAAAGCGGGGCAAAAGTACTAATTAATAAATAAAAAAGAAATAGTAAGAGACCTTTTGATATATATTTTTTTAATAACCGAAAATTATTAAAGTAATTACAACTGAAAAACCAATTTTAATCTCTAAAAAACTACTATTTAAAACTTTCATTTAACTAAAAAGGGCAATATACCATGACTGCAATTTTCTATAGATATCTATCTGCTTAATTAAATATAGAATTAATATATATATTTGTCGGGGGTGTAAAAAAGGAAATATTTTTAATTTAATTTCAAAACTTATATCAATTAAAAATGGGTGTTTTTTAAGTATTTATATTTATTTATTGAGTAATTGTGAAGTCTGTTAAGAGTTTTAAAATCCATTAAAGATCTGGTAGGTTTTTTGGACGGGAACGAACTCTTTTTATAAGGCCCAAAGTGTATTTCACAAATTTTATTCGTAATTATTATAAATTATGGATATACAACGGGTAAGTTTTTTAAAAAATAAAGTTGTTTTCGTCCAAAGTAAAAAATACTTTTTCGAGGTACTATTGATTAAAAGATCAAGAATCATCAATAATTATTTGGAATAAAAATTTGATAATCCGAAATTCATTATTATAAAACGAGCATGGTTCGTTTAACACTAACGGGGATTTAAATTCATCATGCGAATTACTTCCGATCTTATTTTTAAAAATCAATTAAGGATGAAAGCATATGTTTTTCCGGGACAGGGAGCACAATATCCGGGTATGGGGAAAGATTTATTTGACAACTCTCCTGTTGCGAGGGCACTATTTGAGTCAGCAAATAAAATTCTAGGTTTTAATATTACAGACCTTATGTTTAATGGCTCCGAAGAAGACCTTCGCCAAACTAAAGTTACACAACCTGCAATATTTCTAAACTCGGTTATCTTAGCCAAAACATTGGGCGAAAAATTTAAACCTGAAATGGTTGCCGGACACTCTTTGGGCGAATTCTCTGCTTTGGTAGCTGCCGGGGCACTTTCGTTTGAAGATGGGTTAAAACTGGTTTCACAAAGGGCTATGGCAATGCAAAAGGCTTGTGAAGCTGAACCATCAACCATGGCAGCCATTGTTGGTTTGGATGATGAGATTGTAGAAGAAGTTTGCGCATCGATTGATGATGTTGTGGTTGCAGCCAATTATAATTGCCCGGGACAACTTGTTATATCAGGTTCGTTTGCCGGTATCGACAAAGCTTGTGAAAAACTTACAGAAAAAGGCGCCAAGCGTGCCTTAAAACTATCGGTGGGAGGAGCTTTTCATTCGCCATTAATTGAACCTGCCCGTGCCGAATTAGCTGAAGCTATTAAAAACACTGTTATTGTTGAGCCTGTTTGCGCCATTTATCAGAATGTGAATGCCAAACCATTTACCAATCCGGCAGAAATTAAGGAAAACCTGATTGCCCAACTTACCGCTCCGGTAAGATGGACCCAGACCGTTCAGAATATGTTGGCCGATGGGGCTACTTCGTTTGTAGAAATTGGTCCGGGTAAAGTTTTGCAAGGATTAATTAAGAAGATTGACCGCCAGGTGGAAGCTGAAAGTATCGGTGCTTATCAGGGGTAATTATAACTTGAATATTTAATAAAGAGGGCTTCGCTTTGAGTGAAGCCCTCTTTTATTAGGTTGTTTTACAGGCAACTATTTATTTAACAATCAGCTTTTCACTGAAGGTGACGTTGTTGATTGATACAGTCGCAATATAAACACCCTTTTCCCAACCCGAGGTGTTCAGGGTGAGCTTATTGCTCCTAATATTACCCTGGCGAGTGATTAATCGCTGACTATGATCATATATCTCAAGAACCCAATCAGTGGCAAGATTTTCTTTTTCATTATTTTTTATTTCCACTGTTAAAATGCCGTTAACGGGATTAGGTGAAAGAGAAAGAGTATAATTGCTAACAGCATAAAAAGGAGTTTCTTCTGACGAAACAAAGCTATAACCGCATGAGTTTACAGCATTAACAACAATTGTTTGAGATGAATTCGCACCAGAAGGTAAATTAATAACAAATGCTCCTTTTATATTACCGTTGTACGTTTGATAGTTTTTTATATATGGTTCTCAGGATGGGGAAGTCCAAAATTGCCACTCGTATCCTGTTACATTCTGCAAAGCGGAATTTGAATTCTCGATAGCTCCAATAGTCACATCCTGATTTCATAGCACTTGATTATGAAACGGGGGTGGTGAAAAAAATGCTCCAAAGGAAATACCATTATTTATAGGAATTCTTGCATATACATTTTGTCGTGGTATTTCAATATCCCCTCAATCAGTAACCAGGTTAGCCCTAACCCAGCTGGCACCATTCCCGGTGGCTAAAAAGGTGCAATTCGCACTATTCTGGCCTGATGAAATGCTTAGGTTTGGCCCATGAGTCCAGATTATTGAGCTAACCGATGCGGACAGGTTGTTGATGGTGAAGGTGGCGCCGGTGGAGCAGACGGTGGTGGGGCCGGTGATGTATGACTCCGCCGCTTGCAAGGCGGCATAAGCATCTACTAAACCGTAACCCATCTGGCTATCACAGATGCCGTTGGGCCGACCAGATGTGTTGGTATACGAATAACCTCCTACTTTCTGAGCAGTGCTTTCAATGATGTATCGGACTTCGCTTTGCGTGAGGCATGGATTGACGGAGAGGATGAGGGCTGCAACGGCGGATACTTGGGGAGCCGCAAAAGAAGTTCCGTCCTTAATATTGTATTCGTTGTTCAGTGTTGTACTTAAAATGTCAACACGTGGAGCAACGACATCAAGATCCAAACCATAATTAGAAAAACCTGCAAGGGTATTATTCTGGGTTGTTGCACCAACGGCAATAATATTTTGGTCGGAAGCAGGGTAATTAACCGTTATGCCATGATTATTTCCAGATGCACATACTATTACTACATCATTTGCAATAGCAAATGCAATGGCAGCATCAATAGCATTTGTTCTAGCAACAGTTAAACTTAATTGTATGATTCGTGCCCCGCTATTAACAGCATATATAATTGCATCTTCTAATATAGCACCGTCGGGTGCATTTACGCCAACGCAAACAGGCATAATTCTGGCTCCTTGGCTGTTGTTTCCACCAGCAATAATACCTGCAACCCTGGTTCCGTGACCGTTAGTTGTACGAACATCATTATTGTTACCATAGAAATTCCATCCTTTCCAGTCATCAATAAACCCGTTATTATCATCGTCAACGCCATTGCCTGTTTGAGGGTTATTAACGTTTTGCCATACATCTTCGTTAGGGTTCAGATATATGCTCTGGTAAGTATTTGCTCCCATACCAATATCCTGATGCGTCCAGTCCGTACCAGAATCAAGTACTGCAACAATCACCTCCAGTGTTCCCATAGAGATATCCCACGCAGAATAAGCATTTTTGTTACTAAGATACCATTGGTTCACCCTACACGTGTCATTAGGAATGAAACAATATTCTCCGAAACTGTTGTACTCAATAACCTAATAGTAACCAGTCTTTTCCAACTGTGCAACATAATCTTCCAAATCTAAACTATCAGGTACTGTAATATCAATATATCCCAATTGATTCTGGCGCAAAGCTTCGAAACCTGCTTTGCTTTTTTCCGTGTCGGGCTTTAACTTAACTGTCACCACCTCTGGGTTTGCAACGTATAATTTCTCATCTATACTGACAAAAACAGAGTCTTTTACTCTTTTAATTTCCCCTTTTCTTTCTCTTTGCTGAGATAAAAAAAATTGAAAAATAAATAAGAAAAATACGATAACAAAAATGCAATTTCTCATTTGCATTGATAATATAAAGTTAATATTCAGCTTCTTTTTACTCGATAATTTAGGGTAAATACCCTAATAATACAAGGTGCTAAATGAAGGATAGTGGTTTTCTCCTAAGCTTAAAACAATATTCAGGTTTAATCCTGAATATTCAACAATTTCCTGTTTCATGATGGTATAAAATGAGTTAGGTACTGTTTTCTGCCCTATGATAAGCGAATATGATCTGAAATCTATTTCCGGCAGTTCAGAACAAGACGCAAGTTGTCGGAATTGTTTCATGCTATTAACTAAATAATACGTATCCTCATTGTTGTCAACAAAAAAACAATCCTATTTGCTCATTGCAGGAGAAGGGAGGTGTTCTACAAAAAAAAGATGTAATCTCCTCATTGGTAGATACCGGCCTGATTATTGTTTCTATAATATCATCCTTTTCATCACCACCACATCTCGCTGCTGACAGGAGCAACAACAGGATGGCAGTACCAAATATAAGTGTATTTATTTTCATAATATCTGGTTATTAAACAATTAATTAAACAAACTGTATATCACCATCAATCAAGTTAAATATGCCATGCTTTGGTTTACATGAACTTGACTCAAACAGAATATCAAGACAATACGAATATTTTCAAAACCTTACAGCTACAACATTGGCCGAAATAGATAAGCAGTTTCAATAAATAAAACCATTAATTGAATAGAATTCCCGAAGGAAAGTGCATCAGCAAAAAAAGTTGCCAGAACAGAACCATATTATACAATGATTATAAATATAAGTAAAGGTTGCGAAGCAATTTTGTATTTTTCCGTATAACTGTAACAAAACAAAAAAAGAGGCTGTCTCAAAGTTTTTTAAAGACTATTAGAATTGAATATTTGAAAAACTTTTCGGATAGGAGTACGAATAAAAAGAGGGCGTCTCGGACTTTAAAGACACCCTCATTTTTAAAATTGGCGGCGACCGGATTCGAGCGAAGCGAAGTCCCGATATACATC
>JBBIVA010000044.1:0-24591 GCA_037439945.1 Marinilabiliaceae bacterium | reverse complement strand
AGTCAAAAAAAAAAAAACGAGGAGGTACTTAAAAAAAAAGGGATATTTCCATAATCTGGACCACCCCTTTTTTATTATTTATGCAGTTTTATTATACCTTAATAAAAAGTAATTTTTTAACAAAATAATCTTAGAGTAATTTCATGTTCAGGAGTTTTTAAGATATGTAAAGTTATAACTTTCATAACTTTTTTATCTGCCAAACATTTCCTTATTATTTTATATTATACTTAACATATTTTATAATTACTCTGGGTTTTTTGTCCGGAAATTGTGAATTAATCAAAACTATTCTGTTACAATTAAATTCAGGGCTTAAACCTCTTAGATAAAAAGGTTTTGCAACTATTTCATTTTTTGCAACCTTTATAAAATACTCAGGTTTCATTTTAAAAACAAATTGGTTGGTTTGGGCATTGTAACTTGCTCCGGGTCTTATAAATGCGTTAACCTGGTTTCCAAAACTATCAGTAAATTTTGGAATAACCAATTTCCCTGTTTCATCTTTCTCAAAAATATACAAATCTGAAAGTTTGGGCATGTAAAGGGCATGGTGTTCCTTAGTAAATGTGTCGGCCTCAAAAACAAGTTCAATACTGCTTATACCATATTTTTCCTGGCTCGTATTAATTTGTTCCAACGTGTTTTTCCAGGCTGTTATTTTGTCCGAAAAATCAAACTTTACATAACTTCCGGCCATACCTTGTACAAATAAAAAGGGCGTTGATGGGGAACCAAATGTGATTTTTCCAGTGTGGTCATGATTAAACCGGTTGTACATGCGGCTTTCCTTGTTTATAGGAAATGTATAAGAGAACGACTCCTTTCCATAATACTCCCCTGTTACAGCATCTATTATCTTTTCATGATAGTACAGGGTTAGGTTGGATGAAGTTTCGCGTAAGTTAATTTTCAGCAATGAATTAAATTTTTCGGGATTAGAACTGTCATCAAGGGTTACATAAAACCCATGAAAGACATTTTTGAGAGAATCCCTGTGGGCAAGGTCCTTTGTTGAAAAATTCAAAATTTTATTGGCAACTTCGTCCCTTAACTTAATAGATGTTTTATGTAGATACCCTTTGGTTTTCCATTTTGCATCAGGTACATTATCATAAGCATACCAGGTTTTCTCACCAATTACCTGTTGATAAAACCTACCTTCCATAGAAGTATTGCTATAAAAAACATCTAACGGATTAAGTTTTGAATTTAATTCATATATCTTCACGTTATGTCTGGCCAAACTGTCTCCAACCCAATTCAGATATGAATATGAAAAAGTTAAAACCAAAGAATCTATGGCATAATTTTTATCGGCTTTAAAGGCAGCACGATCTTCTACCAACGAAACTTCAGTAACAAAATCTGCCTTTGTACTTCCAAAGCGTGGGTCATTAAAGTATCCCAATATTGCAAATGACGACTCTGTTGGTCCCTGGGATATTATTCTTTCTGATATTACATTCGTAACCTCCGGAAATTCTATCTTTACTTCAGCTGTAATTAAATCTTCTGAAGGAAGAATGTCAAAACCCAATGTAGCAGGGTCGTCATCACATCCGGCAAAAAGAGACGATGCAACGAGTAAGATGGCTAATATTTTGCCATATCTTGTGTTTCTTTTAAACATATAAAATTTAATGTTAATTCAATATTTTGGCTTAAAGAGCATCATAAAACTCATTAAAAGCATCAATGTAGGTTTCTTCACTCTGGAATCCTAAGAAGGGTTTTCCCGAATCCCTGATATATTTCTCAATTTCAGGATTAATTTTTGCGCTTCCCTGTATAATTCCATCTGCCATATTAACTGCTAACTTTGTTAAATTTTCATAATTAGCTGGTTCAAGAACCTTAAGATCCTTTTCTCCAATTCCCAGTGATTTAATTTTTTGCTTAATGTTTTTGTCAAAAGGTGCCGTAAATCCATCATCATAAACGGAGTAAACTACTTTTGCATTTGCAAAAAACGGATCATCATGCATAATTTTCTTTATCAAAAGTGGTGCCAGACCTGTAAACCAACCATGACAATGTACAACATCAGGTGCCCATCTTAATTTTTTTGTTGTTTCAAGAACCCCGCGGGCAAAAAATATTATTCGTTCATCATTATCATCAAAGTAATCATCGTTATCATCAGTAACAGTGTTTTTTCTTTGAAAATAGTCATCATTATCAATAAAATAAACCTGCATACGTGCTGCCTGTATTGAAGCAACTTTTATAATGAGCGGATGGTCAGTATCATTAATAATCAGGTTCATACCGGAAAGTCGGATAACTTCGTGCAACTGATGACGACGTTCGTTAATTGATCCAAAACGGGGCATAAAAGTGCGAATCTCTTTCCCTTTTTCCTGGATACCCTGAGGAAGATTGCGGGCAATTACCGACAATTCATTATCAGGTAAATAAGGGGTTATTTCCTGAGAAATAAACAAGATTTTGTTTTTTTCCATCGTTTAATTGAAAGGTTTAGTTATTGTATGAACAACAGGTTAACTGGTGTCATAAAACAATAAAGCGACTTTCTTTTTAAAAAAAGCCTCCAATTATAATTAAACCCTGAGATTTTATTTTTCAG
Organism: Marinilabiliaceae bacterium; assembly: GCA_037439945.1. GTDB lineage: Bacteria > Bacteroidota > Bacteroidia > Bacteroidales > Marinilabiliaceae > CALEUX01. The sequence continues at coordinate 22,001 of JBBIVA010000044.1, read as the reverse complement.
GGGTGAATTCTTAAAATTACATTTCGCAAAATTACAAAAAATATGCTTCTAAAACAAAGTAGGTTATCCTTGTATATTATGGTTTTCGCCTAATCAATTCCTAAAATTGCATTTTCCATGTTTTATAAATAACCTTTTTTAAGGATTCTAAATTTTAAGTTTGGTTTTTATTTTTTTACTTTGCCCCGCTTTTTCACCTTATAAATATGGAATTATATACTGTGGCCGGTGATTTGGCCGAGAGAGTTGAAAAACTTAAAAGCCAGGGAAAGATTGTAGGGTTTGTACCAACCATGGGTGCCTTGCATAAGGGTCATATTAGTCTGGTTAACATCGCCGGCTTAAGTTGCGATGTAGTTGTGGTAAGTATTTTTGTGAATCCAACGCAGTTTAATAATAGTGCTGATCTTGAAAGGTATCCGCGTGATCTTAATAAAGATATTGCCCTGCTCAACGGTTCGGCTTGTGAACTTCTTTTTGCTCCATCTGTTAAAGAAATATACCCACATCCAGATTCAAGAATTTTTGACTTTGGGTTGATTGATAAAGTTATGGAGGGAAAATTCAGGCCGGGTCACTTTAACGGAGTTGGGCAGATTGTTAGCAGGTTATTTGATATTGTAAAACCAAATAAAGCCTTTTTTGGCGAAAAAGATTTTCAACAACTTGCAGTAATTCGCGATTTGGTAAAAAAATTAAAGTATGATATAGAAGTTGTTGCATGTCCCATTATACGTGAGAAAGACGGTCTTGCAATGAGTTCACGGAACGCTCTTCTAACTGATGCTCATCGAAAAAAAGCACCAATTATTGCTGAATCTTTAATTGAATCTTGTAATTTTGCCGAGGCAAACGATGTGGATAACACAAAAAAATTTGTAATTGACCGTGTTAATTCCGTATCAGAACTTAAAGTTGAATACTTTGAAATTGTTAATGGTAAAACTCTGCAGAATATTAATAGCTGGGACGAATGTGAGTTTATTGTGGGTTGTATAGCGGTTTTTGCCGGAGAGATTAGGTTAATTGATAATGTGATTTACAAAAATAGTATGTCATGAACATTCATGTTGTGAAATCCAAGTTACATAATGTAACTGTTACCGAAGCAAACCTGAACTATGTTGGAAGCATTACCATCGATGAAGATTTAATGGATGCTGCCAATATTCTGGAGCACGAAAAGGTTCAGGTGGTTAATAATAATAATGGTGAACGAATTGAAACCTATGTTATTAAAGGTGAAAGAGGTTCAGGTATGATTTGTTTAAATGGAGCTGCAGCCCGAAAAGTTGCAGTTGGGGATGTTGTAATTATTATTACTTATGGTATTTTGCCTATTGAAGATGCAAAAAAGCATAAGCCAATATTTATTTTCCCCGACTCTTTAACCAATAAGCTGGTTTAATTTCTGGTATTAGTTTTATTAAGAATATTGCCGGATAACCTAAAAGTTATCCGGTTTTTTTTAAATCAATTATCTTTACTATTGCAGTTAATTCAAAATATTTTACTTCTTTTTATTGTAATGGCAAAAAGTAAAACAGCATTTGTTTGTCAGAATTGTGGTTCCGAATCATCTAAGTGGGTTGGGAAATGTTACTCATGCGGCGAGTGGAATAGCCTAGTTGAAGAGTTAGTAGTAACTTCAAAATCGGGAAGGGGAGACTTAATGCCCGGATTTGGGCCCGAAAGGCAAAAACCGGTTCCTGTAAACGAGGTATCGGTTATTAAAATTCCAAGAATTAATACAGGTATAGAAGAGTTTAACAGGGTTCTTGGTGGAGGTTTGGTGCCTGGTTCTCTTGTGCTTCTGGGAGGCGAACCAGGAATTGGCAAATCAACGTTAGTTTTGCAATTGGCCCTTAAACTTGACAGTTTACCTGTATTATATGTTTCAGGGGAGGAGAGTCCGCAGCAAATTAAATTAAGGGCCGACCGGATTTTGCCAAATGGGGGGATGCATTGTTTGGTCATAAATGAAACATCGCTTGAGATTATAGTTCAGCATATTGAAAACTGCAAACCGGGTCTTTTAATAATTGATTCGGTTCAAACAATGGAGAGGGAAGGAATTGAGTCAGCCCCTGGCAGTGTATCTCAAATAAGAGAGTCAACATCTGCAATTTTAAGGGTTGCCAAAGAAAAAAACCTCCCTGTTATTTTAATCGGCCATATTAATAAGGAGGGAAGCCTTGCCGGACCAAAAGTACTGGAACACATGGTTGATGTTGTTCTTCAGTTTGAAGGTGACCGCAATTACTTGTACCGTATTTTAAGATCAATAAAAAACCGGTTTGGCTCAACATCAGAATTAGGAATTTTTGAGATGCAAAACAATGGTTTACGCGAAGTAACAAATCCCAGCGAAATGTTATTATCGCATCATGATGAGCCATTGAGCGGAATTTCAATTACGGCAGCCATTGAGGGGATGCGCCCCTTTTTAATTGAAGTTCAGGCATTGGTAAGTTCTGCTGTTTACGGTTTGCCCCAACGATCATCAACAGGGTTTGATCTTCGCCGGCTTAACATGTTGCTTGCGGTTTTGGAAAAAAGGGCAGGATTTAAATTAGCTGCAAAGGATGTATTTTTAAATATTGCCGGAGGTTTAAAAGTAAGTGATCCTGCAATTGACCTTGCGGTGGCTGCTGCTATTCTGTCTTCAAATACTGATATATCGGTAAGCCAGGGAATTTGTTTAACAGGTGAAATTGGATTGTCGGGTGAAATTCGGCCGGTAATAAGAATTGAGCAAAGAATTGCCGAAGCCGAGAAACTGGGATTTAAAACTATTATTGTCCCAAAATATAATAAGGGATTTGATTTCAAAAAATTTAAAATCAAGGTTGTTCAAGCCTGGAAACTGGAAGAAGCTTTCAGGGTTTTATTTTCTTAACAATACCTGTTTTAAATAACTGGAAGGTTTTCGGTACTAGCTGTAAGCTGAAGATTCAGGAAAGTTAATTACAACGGTTTTTTTCATCTGCACCATCCGGCCAGGTAATCTGTTACCTGTTTAAAATTTGGCATCGGATCTCTTATCCAAAAATCATTTTTACTTTTTCCTGAAAACATGCACCCTAATACTTTCCATATATCCAATGGCTTCTCTTTTAACCTGTAGAACTCTCCTCCACTTGAAAATAGCCACTGAAATATTATTCCTGATTCGTAATTTTTTTGTTCAACCAATTCATTATTGGCTATTTTGCAAATAATGTCGGGAAAATTTAAGCCAGCTACCATACTTAAATCAAGTGAACCCCAAAATTTGGGGTTTATTTCAATAAGAAAATAATTTCCTGTTAAATGATCTTTTTTAAATTCTACCATGGCAGGCCCATGCCATTTTAACTCATCCAATATTTTTTTCCCGGTTAAATATAAATCATTGTTGTAATAACTTTCGGCACAAGTACTAATTCCACCTTTAACCGGAAATTCGCGAATTCGGCGGTGCATAAAGGACTGTTGAATTAATCCATTATTATAAACTGCATAAAACCCATATCCTGTTCCTGTAATTTTCTCCTGAATTATTGGCGACATGTTTTTTAGCAAATTATAAATTCCGGGTAAATATTTAACCAACGTTTGGTGATTCTCAAAATATTGCACCGGAAATTTCTTTACTGTTTCAAGTGGAGGTTTAACTACCACAGGGTAAATCAAGGTTTCTGAAAATATTATAGCTTCATCCAAACTGTTTGGATAAATTGTTTTTGGGTGGGCAATTCCTATTTCTTCGGCGAATTTATAGGTTTTTGTTTTGTTTAATGCAAGGTTTATCTGTTCAGGTTCAGCAATAACAAATTTTGTAAAAGGACTGATTTTTTCTTTTATGGGTGATAAAATTGAATACGTTTCTGCTCCAACCGGAATTAAAACGTCAAATTCATTTTGCCTTACCAAATCAGTTAAAAAGCCTATATAGGTTTCAGTTTCATAAATTGAAGGCGATATAAATAGGTTTTTGCAATATCGTGAAAAAGCCGGAGCCGACCTTTTATTATGTATTATACTAACTTCATGGCCTTCTAATGACAAATACCGTATTATACTAAGGGTGTTTTTGTGACCACCATCTGTTACTAAAACCCTCATCAATTAAATTTAATAGAATTGTTTTATCAAAGTGTTAATCCAGTTTATTGCTTTTGCAAATAAAAATAGGCCGTTGTATAAACCTGAAATTCGGGACATTAAACCCAAGCCTGTATTTTACTCCGTATTCAATATATTTAAGGGGATTAAAAATTGGGTTACTAAACGACTTTTCAAAATCAAAATCCCTATAAACATGAGATTCATAATTGGTTACAATTCCGCATTTTAGTATTTGCCATCCCGATTCTTCCAATAAAGTTTGGGTAAATTCAATAATCTTCTCCTTTGAGCACAATTCTTTATTATGCCCTAGCCACGAGTATCCGGTCTGAAATACCAGGCAGGTAGTTTTTTCCCTTAATTTCAACAGATATTCCTTTGCATAACCATACCAATCATGAATGAGGGTAACCTTATCTTTATCAAAATCCTCCCCTGCATGTTGTAATACATTAAAAAGCAATATAAGATCGGTTGGTTCAATATTATCAATGCCATTTAAATCAATACCCATGTTTTCAACCCTTACCATTTTATCATTTAGGTTCAACATCGATTTAATTTCTTTTATGGCTTTGAAATGATCCTTGTAGGGTTCATACATTAACACTTCACAATGCATTTCTGTAGCCAGCCTAAAGGAGAAATAGCCAATGTTTGCACCTATGTCAGTCACCCTTAACCCTTTAACATCAATACTTTTGGTAATGTAGTCATACCTTTTGTCATCTAATCTGATTGTATCGTATGGTAGTTTTTTCAGATCGGGAAATTTATTAATTAAAGCCGGAGGAAACAGTTGATAAAATCCATGTTTCCCATCTGATGTAATATATTTAAGAAAATCTGATAATTGGTGGGTCATAAAATCTCGGGCTTATTTCGTAAAATGCTGATTTTTTTGTTTTCCGGTTTATTACCTGATTGATTTTGGTTGGAAACCCGTAATTATTCTCATCCTATCCAAAGGGAAAACATCAAATCGATATTTACAATTCAATCGATTAATAATGAACATTTTCTAACCTAATGGAAAATAAAATTATTGATTTCCATTAACAATAAATTGAATTAGTAAATTTCTTCCTTTTGCTGATAGTAAAAAAATTCCATTTCAACCTCTTCTTCCGATTTTGGGATATATTCATCCGGGCATCTCATATCGATATTAAAATTTAATGGTGTTTCAAAAATATCATTTGCTGATATTCCGGTTCCGGTATTATTATATATGTCTACCATATAAAGTCCCCAAATGGGAAGGGCCATATTTGCACCCTGTCCTATTTTCAAATTATCAAAATGAATATCCCGGTCTTCTCCTCCCACCCAAATTCCAGTAACAAGATTAGGCGTTACACCAATAAACCAACCATCCGAATGGTTTTGTGTGGTTCCGGTTTTACCTCCAATTGCACCTGTAAGGTTATATTTAAGTCTTAATCTTATTCCGGTGCCGGTTCTAACAACTCCTTCCAATAAATTGAGCATTAAATATGCTTTTTCTTCACTTATTGCTTCTCTTTTTTGTGGATGGAATGTGGCAATTACATTACCGTATTTATCCTCAATTCTGGTAACTATAATGGGCTCAGCATGTACACCCTTATTAGCATAAGTTGCATAGGCAGCAGTCATTTCCGACAGGCCCAGATCTGGTGTCCCCAATGACAAGGCTGGTACAGGGTCAATTGAACTTTTTATACCCAGGGTTTTAACCATTCTGGCAACCGCATCCGGATTATATTGTTTCATGATCCAGGCAGTTATATTATTATTTGAATGGGCCAATCCCCATTTTAATGAAACCATTTCCCCATCCCTTTTGGTTTCAGTATTTCTGGGAGTCCATGTTTGTCCTGTAGGCAAATAAAAAGTTTGTGGTATATTGGGTACCATGTCACACGGGGTAAGCCCTTCCTGCATTGCAAGTGTATATACAAATGGCTTGATTGTTGACCCAACCTGTCTTTTGCCCTGTGTGGCCATATCATATTTAAAATGTTTGTAATTGGGGCCACCAACATAAGCCTTAACATGTCCCGATTGCGGGTCCATTGAAAAAAGACTGGCCCTTAAAAATGTTTTGTAATAATGTATTGAATCCAACGGGCTCATAACTGTGTCAATTTCCCCTTTATATGAAAATACACGCATTGCCACAGGCTTCTTAAATGCAAGTAAAATAGAATCAACAGGTACGTTCCTCTGGCGCATTATTCGGTACCTGTCGGTTTGTTGCATTGCCCTGTTAATAATACCATCATATTGTTCTTTGGTAATATGCCGGGTAAATGGGGCCCTTGTCCTACCTTTTTTCTCCCTGAAAAACTGGGGTTGTAAATCTTTTCCTAAATGTTGCTCTACAGCATTTTCAGCATATTTTTGCAACCTGGAATCTATAGTAGTATAAATTTTTAACCCATCCCTGTATATATCATATCTTGAACCATCTGCCTTAAGGTTTTTATTTACCCATCCATAAAGAGGATTATTAACCCATTGGATACTGTCCTCAATGAATTTTTGATTTTGCCATCCTGCGTAGTTTTCACGTTTTGGATGGCTTGCTGTAAGGGTTAACCTAAGATATTCCCTGAAATATTGGGCTAAACCATGAATATGGTCAGTCCGTTTAAAATTTAAACCAAGTGGTAGCTGCTTAAGGGAATCAAACTCTATCTGGGTAATATGCCGGGCTTTAAACATCTGCCCCAAAACAACATTCCGCCTTACAATCACCATTTCGGGACGTCTTACAGGGTTGAACAAAGAGGGATTTTTTAACATACCAACCAATGTTGCCGCCTGCTCTATAGTTAATGAATCGGCAGACGTGCCAAAAAAAGTGGCAGATGCAGATTTAATTCCAAAGGCATCGTATATAAACGGGGCCTTGTTTAAATACATTGTTAAAATTTCAGTCTTGGTATAGCTCCTTTCAAGTTTAACAGCAATAATCCACTCTTTAAGCTTTTGAATACTCCTTTCCCAAATATTTTTAGCCGGATCATGAAATAATAATTTTGCAAGTTGTTGGGTTATTGTACTTCCACCCCCTGAACTTTGCTCACCCAATAATATCGTCCGAAAAAAAACACGCCCCAAACCACGGGCATCTATTCCAGAGTGATCATAAAACCGGATATCTTCTGTTGAAATCAAAGCATTAACCAGTAGTGGTGAAATATCACTGTATTCAACCCTGCTCCTGTTTTCCTGGAAAAAGCTCCCTAAAAGAACCTGATCGGATGAATAAATTTCTGTTGCAAGGTTACTATATGGATTTTCAAGTTCTTCAAAACTGGGCATAAATCCAAGCGCCCCAACCGAAAGCAGAAAAAACAACAAAAAAACAAATGCAACCATCCCGCCAAAAATTCCATAAATCCAACGAAGGGGCTTTTTAATTGATTCATTTTCTTCCATAAAATATATACTAATGGATTTTGGGGTAAATTTAATAATAAAAATGGAAGAGGGCTTTATTAATAAAGCAAGATGTTTTTAAACATTTGAACGTATTAAACAATATTTTATAAATTTAACCCCCAAAATAAATATACAGAAAGTACAAATAACCGAAATATCAAATGGCTAAAAAGGCAATTGAAAGCGAAATAAACCTGGTAATTGTTGAATCTCCTGCCAAAGCAAAAACTATTGAAAAATTTCTGGGAGGAAATTTTATAGTTAAATCAAGCTATGGACATATCCGTGATCTTGAAAAAAAGGACTTTGGAATTGATATATTAAATAATTACGAACCACAATATGTAGTTTCTCCCGATAAATCTTCAATAGTTAAGGAGTTAAAGAGTCTTGCAAAAAAAGCAGAAACAGTTTGGCTTGCATCTGATGAAGACAGGGAAGGAGAAGCTATTGCATGGCACCTGTTTGAAGTATTGGGTTTGAAAGAAGAAAAAACCAAAAGAATTGTTTTTCATGAAATAACAAAGGATGCAATACAAAAGGCCATAGAGAATCCGCGACAAATAAATAATAACCTGGTTGATGCACAACAGGCCAGAAGAGTACTCGACCGGTTGGTCGGTTTTGAACTGTCGCCGGTTTTATGGAAAAAAGTTAAACCATCACTATCTGCCGGCAGGGTTCAAAGTGTAACTGTAAGATTGGTTGTTGAAAGAGAAAGAGAAATATTTTCACATGTACCGGAATCATCCTTCAGAGTTACAGGAGTTTTTAACGTTGATAACGGTGATGGTACAACAAACGAACTTAAGGCGGAATTAAATTACAGGTTCAAAACGGCAGATCAGGCACATGAATTTCTTTCGGTTTGTGCTCAATCAAAATTTAAAGTTGAAGAGGTAGCCAAAAAACCATATGTAAAAAGTCCTGCTGCTCCATTTACAACATCTACCCTACAGCAGGAAGCAGCACGAAAACTTGGATTTTCTGTTGCGCAAACAATGTCGGTAGCCCAAAAGCTCTATGAAGCCGGTAAAATTACATATATGCGTACCGACTCGGTTAACCTTGCTGATACTGCCATTAGTACAGCCGTTGCACAGATTAAAATGGAAATGGGCGATAAGTATGTTAAAACCAGAAAATACAAAACAAGCAGTAAAGGGGCCCAGGAAGCCCATGAGGCAATCCGACCAACTTATCTTGATAAACCAACAGTTTCAGGTAATTCCTACGAACAAAAATTATATGATTTGATTTATAAAAGAACGCTTGCTTCTCAAATGTCAGATGCCTTAATTGAGAAAACAACAATTTCTGTGTCTATAAGTAAATCGGATAAGAAATTTGTAGCTGCCGGAGAGGTAATCCAGTTTGATGGTTTTTTAAAAGTTTACATAGAATCAAACGATCAGGAAAGAGAAGATGATGAGAATTTTGGATATCTTCCTCCCTTAAGGGCAAATGATGAACTGGATTTACAATTGGCGGAGGCTCGTCAAAGGTGGAGCCAAAAACCTGCCAGGTATTCTGAAGCAAGTCTTGTCAGGAAACTTGAAGAACTTGGTATTGGGCGCCCATCAACATACGCTCCTACAATTAGTACAATCCAGCAAAGGGGATATGTGTTAAAGGAGGATCGCCAGGGAAGTCCACGCAAGTACCAGCTTTTGGCCCTAAAAAACAACAAAATTACTGAATCTGAAAAAAGCGAAATCACAGGAGCAGAAAGATCAAAACTTTTCCCAACTGATATTGGAATGGTAGTAAATGATTTTCTGGTGAGTTATTTCCCTGATATAGTAAGTTTCGATTTTACTGCAAAGGTTGAACGGGAGTTTGACACAATTGCACTTGGGGAATTAAATTGGAGCCAGGCGATACATGAATTTTATGTACCTTTCCATAAACAGGTTGAAAATACTTTGGAAAAATCTGAAAGGAAAACCGGTGAAAGAGTATTGGGAAATGATCCAAAATCTGGAAAACAAATATCTGTCCGTATTGGCCGGTATGGGCCCATGGCTCAGCTTGGAGAAAATGTAGCCGAAGGGGATAAACCTCAGTATGCTCCCCTTACCAGGGACCAGCATATTGAAACAATTACATTGAATGAAGCCCTAAAACTATTTGATTTACCCAGGGAAATAGGACTTTATGAAAATAAAAAAGTAGTCGTTGGTATTGGAAGGTTTGGTCCGTATGTAAGGCATGATGGAAAGTTTGTATCATTAAAGAAGGGAATTGATGATCCCTTAACAGTTACCCTGGAACGGTCAATTAAATTAATTGAAGAAAAAAGAGAGAAAGACAATAAAAAAATAATAACATCGTTTGATGAAATGCCGGGTTTGCAAGTTTTAAATGGCCGATGGGGACAATATATCAGCTACAAAGGGGAAAATTATAAAATTCCTAAAGACCTGAAAACAAAATCTTTAAGCCTTGAAGTGTGTATGGATATTATTAATAAATCAAGGAAAAATCCTGCCACAAAGGCCAAACCCTCAGCACCAAAAAAAGTTGGCGGCAAAAAGAAAGAAACAAAATAAACTAAGATATAGTATTCTGTGGAAATAGTCCATTATCTTGAACCTGCCGAAAAAGTATGGGATAGTGTCCCTGGAATCAGGAATAATGAATGCCTGGGAAATTTTGTGAACTTTTTTCAGGGCAATGAAAATTGGTTCAGGAATTTTAATATTAATTTGGTAATCATTGGTGTTCCCGAGGATAGAAATGGTTTTGATAACAGGTGTTGTTCAAAATCTCCCTATGAAATACGAAAATCCCTTTATGGATTAAACGGCTGGGGAAATGAATCAATAATAGGAGATGCCGGAAACATTAGGGGGAAAGGATTAAATGACAGGTACCAGGCCTTAAAAGAAGTTATGGAATGGTTTCTGCAAAACAATGCAACAGTAATTGTTCTTGGCGGAACACAAGATATAACACTGCCTGTTTACAGGGCATTGTCAGGGTTTCAAAAGGATATAACAATGGTAATTGGTGATGCAATGATTGATCTGGATGTAACAAATCAGGATTTTTCATCGCGTTCATGGATAAATAAAATTTTTGAAGAGAGTGGTGGGGCATTAGGCGACCTGACAGTAATGGCCCCCCAAAAATATTTAATATCATTATCCCAGGAGAACTTTTTTCAGGAAAACTATTTTGAAATTCTCCGGCTTGGTGAAATTAGAGGACCAGGTATTAATAAAACAGAAGTACCATTACGTGATTGCACAATTGTAAGCCTGGATTTAAGAATGTGTTCCGGTCAGTATCAAATCAATGATAGAATAAGATCGCCACATGGTGTTGAGCATTTTGAAGCCTGCCAAATAAGTAGGTATGCCGGACTTAGTGATCAGTTAAAAGTATTTGGATTATTTGAAGCAGGCATTGAAGATAAAAATGGCTTGCAAAATATTGCACTGGCAAGCCAAATGGTTTGGTATTTTATAGATGGGTTCCTGGCGAGGTATAAAGATTTTCCAATTAGAAAATTGGAAGAATATAAGTATTATGTGGTACATTTGGAAGAATTTAATGAAGGGCTTAAGTTTTACCAAAATCAGATAAATGGAAGATGGTGGATGGAAGTCCCTTCTGAAAACGGGGTCAGGGTTGTTGCATGCGACATTCAGGATTATCGCAAAGCATTACGAAAAGAGCTGCCCGAAAAATGGTGGCGGTTTTTCCTGAAATGTAAAGGTGAAAAATTGGGCGCCCTTTAAACCTGGGATTGTCAAAACATGAATTCTTTGGAAAAGAAATATAGTATATGGTGCCACCGTTTGTAGAAAAAAGATTCCTTTTAAAACAGGTAACCGGATTATCTTTTTTTTATATCGGGTATTTAATTGCAAAAAACCTGATTTCTGTTATTTTTAATAATAAGGTTGTGAAGACTGTGAGATTAGCGTTTTTTGTTTTATTTTGCATTAATTTACATGTAATTGGTCAAACTGACCCACAGTTTAGCCAGTATATGTTTAACCCGTTGGTTATTAACCCCGGGTATGCCGGAAGCAGCGGGCATATAAATGCGGTTGCCATTAACAGGAGCCAATGGGTTGGAATGCCCGGTGCACCCAGAACAACGGTTGTGGGTGGCGATATGTCAATAAAATTACTTGGTAATCACGGTGGAGTTGGTTTTTTAATATTAAATGATGAAATAGGGTTTTTCCGGAATGTTAATATTCAGGCTTCACTTTCCAATAGTTTTGAAGTTGGCGATGGAAATCTTGGAGTTGGAATGTTTCTGGGTTTTATAAACCAGGTACTGGATGGTACCAAATTAGTTTCAAATCCTGAAGGGGGAGGAAGTTATCATCAATCAACCGATAATTTAGTACCCGGGGCCGAAGTAAACGGAACCGCATTCGATACCGGACTGGGGGCCTATTTTAAAAACAACAGGTTTCAAGGGGGAATATCTGTTTTACATTTATTTCAACCAAAACCGAACTTTAACGGCGAGTTAGACGTATATATACCCCGCACCGTTTTTATAACAGGTGGTTATAATTATGGGTTATGGGAGTATCCATTAGTTTTTAAACCATCATTTCTTCTCAAAGGAGTTGGAAACCTGTGGCAGCTTGACATAAATATCAATGCAGTTTACAGGGACAAATTCTGGGGTGGGTTATCATACAGGCTTCAGGATGCAATAGTTGTAATGAGCGGAATTGAGATGGCAAGCGGTTTAAGAATTGGATACAGCTATGACATTACAACATCTAAAATTAGTAAAGTAACAGGTGGATCACATGAAATTATGGTAGGTTATACATTTGACATTAGTTTTGATAAAAGAGATAAAAAATATAAAAGTGTCAGGTATTTGTAATTTTTTTTTACCTAAAAGTGGCAGGAAGAAAAAACAAGAAAAATTTAAAAAGTAAAACTCATGTATGTAGTTTAATAATTGCCACTTTTCATTAATTTTGATATTATGTATTTTTGTAATTTAGAAAATTGAAACAAAAAAAAATATTACACGTTCAAGTTGATTGAATTCACAATTGAGAGAAATATTCAAAATGAAAGTTTGTTTGTAAAGTTTAAGAATATCCTAGAACTATGAAGAAAGTACTTTCCCTAAGTTTTATTTTACTTACCATTCTTAGCGGATGCGGAAAATCCGGTAATGGTGAACTTGTTGGGGTTGCTCGTCGCGCTTCGTTTTATGAGCCCGATCCTTTTGGCATGTTGTTCATTCCACAAGGAAGTTTCAACATGGGAATAAACGATCAGGACGTGGCACAGTCCATGACCTCTCAAACCCGTACTGTTTCAATTCCCTCATTCTGGATGGACGAAACGGAAATAACAAATAGCGAATACCGCCAGTTTGTTAATTGGGTGCGCGACTCAATTGCACGCCGGCTTTTAGGCGAACAATTTGATGAGTTTTTAATTTCTGAAGATAAATTTGGGAATGAAATTACTCCTCCTTTTGTTAACTGGAAGGCCGAGCTTAGTTGGGAAAACGAAGAATACGCAGAGATTCTCAATGATATGTTCCTTAGCGAACAGGAGAGATTTTTCCGTCGTAAAGAAATTGATACCCGTAAGTTGATTTATGAATATGAATGGGTTGACCTGCAACAGGCAGCAAAAAAAACGAACAGGTACAACTTTGAAACAAATGCCTACGAGGGCGATGTAATAAATCAAAAGGGGGAGAAAAACAAAATTAATGACCGTTCAGCGTTCATTATGAAAGATAAAGTAAATGTTTATCCCGACACTTTGGCATGGATAGCTGATTTTACCTATTCTTTTAATGAGCCATGGACAGAGATGTATTTCTGGCACCCCGGTTTCGATGAGTATCCGGTTGTTGGTGTAAACTGGAAACAGGCAACTGCTTTCTGTATCTGGAGAACACAACTATTAAACAATTTCCTTAGGTCCAAGCGTGAGCCTGAAGTAATGGCTTACAGGCTACCAAGTGAAGCAGAGTGGGAGTATGCTGCCCGTGGCGGTCTTAACCATAATGTTTATCCCTGGGGTGGTCTTTATACCAGAAATGACAAGGGGTGTTTCCTTGCTAACTTCAAACCATTACGCGGGCGTTATGGTGATGATGGCGGTATGTATTCAATGACCGTTGCATCATTTGCTCCCAACGACTTTGGATTGTTTGATATGGCAGGTAATGTGGCAGAATGGACATCAAGTGCTTTTGATGAATCGTCTTATGGATTTATGCATGATATGAGCCCTACATATAAATATAATGCTCAGCCTGGCGACCCTCATGTTATGAAAAGAAAAGTAATCCGCGGAGGGTCATGGAAAGATATAGGGTATTTTCTGCAAAACGGCAATCGAACATATGAATATCAGGATTCTGCAAAATCCTATATTGGATTCCGTTGTATTCGTGATTATATTGGTAACTAATTTCTTGCCCATCCCAAAAAGATAATATCATGAGTGGAAGTGGTTTTTTTGCTAGTCCTGCCTATAAAAAAATAATGGCAAAGGTTTATGGTCTTGGGGCATCCGTAGTTATTCTTGGCGCATTATGGAAAATTTTGCATTTACCTGGGGCCAGCTTAATGTTGATAGCAGGCCTGGGTACCGAGGCAATAATTTTTGCCCTTTCGGCTTTTGAGCCGCCGCATGAAATGCCGGACTGGAGTCTAGTATATCCTGAATTGGTAGGATTGGAGCCACGTGAAAAAGGTGGTGGTTATGGCGGTGGCGAAGGTTTTGGATTATCAGCCTTAGTACAATCAGGACAAATTGATAATTCAACAGTTGAGCAATTGGGAATAGGAATTAAAAAGCTTTCACAAACTGCTCAACACCTGTCCAACTTAGGTGATGCATCAATGGCTACAGATGCATACATCCATAATATGAGAAATGCTTCTCAGTCAGTTGGTGAATTAGCTAATGTTCAATACCAAAGTGCAGTCAGTTTGAAACAATCGGGTCAGGCACTTTCTGAAAGTTATTTATCTACAGCAAAGGTTATAACCGATAGCGGAAATAAATTTGCCGATGACTTAACATCAACAGGTGAAGGGTTTGTTGAAACACTAAAAAATTCCGGACAGCAGTTGGTGGGCTCATATCAGGCTATGGGAGAAAAAATGGCTACCCAGATCGAAAAGGTTGCTTTGGACGGTATGAAATATACCGAGGAACTAGCCGGTGCAAATAAAAATCTCTCGGCCATAAACGCAGTTTACGAACTTCAGTTATCAAGCATCAATGCCCAGGTTAAAGCATCGCAGGCTTTGACAAAAGATCTTGAAACAATAAATCAGCATATGAATCAATCAATTTCAAATGTTGAAATTTATAAAAAGGAAGTTGCAAAACTTTCACAAACACTAGGTGAACTGAACAATATTTATGGTAATATGCTTAGTGCCATGAATGTGGGGGGACCGAAATAAACAATTCACAGTAAACTAACTAATTCAAATTAGAAATTATGAGTGGTGGTAACTGTCCCGAAACGCCCAGGCAAAAGATGATTGGAATGATGTATCTTTTCCTCACGGCAATGTTGGCTTTGAATGTTTCTGGAGAATTGTTAAATGCATTTATTCTGGTTGATCAAAGTATTTTACAGGCTAAGGAATCTGTTGAAAAAAAGAACAAGATACTTTACTATGAGTTTGGTGCTGCCAATGAAGCAAATCCAGCAAAAGTAGAGGATAAGTATAATTTAGCCTTAAAAATACGAAGCACTGCTGATAGTTTGGACAAGCATATTCAGGATCTTAAAGTTTTATTTGTTAAAACTGCTGACGGGCCCGAGGCTACTCCAACTGATTACAAATCCAAGGAAAATCAGGATATTGCAGCCCAGGTAATGTTAACAGAACTTAAAGGAAGGAGAAGTACAGAACTTAAAAATAAAATTGAGGATTACAAGAATTTTCTGTTGGAAAATGTAACCGATTCAGTTTTAAGGATTAGTATTGAAACAACCTTGTCAACAGCGCCGCCTCCGGTTAAGGATAATGTTCAAAAATCATGGGAGAGTGAAAAATTTGAGCATATACCTTTATCTGCATCAATGGCTATGATGAGCCAATTGCAGGGAGCCGTTCGAAACATGGAGTTTGATGTAATAAGGTATCTTTACACCAAATTAGATGAAGGTGCATTTAAATTTAACAAACTAAATCCGATTGTAAACCCTCGGTCAACTTATGTAATTGCAGGTGGAGAATATTATGCTGAAATAATGATGGCTGCCCGTGACACAACTCAGGATCCGGTTGTTACAATTAACGGAATAAAGATTCCTTCAATTGACGGGAAGGGTATTTATAAAGTTCCGGCAACATCAACCGGTGAAAAAATATGGAAGGGGTTTGTAGAGGTTGTGGGCCCCGATGGTACTATTAAACCATATCCCATTAGCGGGTCATATCTGGTTTCTCAACCAAGTGTTGTAATCCAGCCGGTAAAAATGAATGTTTTTTATGAAGGAGTTGAAAATCCTGTCGAGATTTCTGTACCAGGAATTCCAAGTGAAAACCTGAAGATTAGTATATCAAACGCCAGTTACGTTAAAAAAGGCAATCAGTTCATCGTTTCCCCTCATGCCGGTTCTTCAGGAGGTGAATCCATTATTTCAGTTGTTGCAAAAATCAACGATCGCGATCAAAACCTGGGACGTCAGGTGTTTCGAATAAAAAGGGTTCCTGACCCGGTTGCCAAAATTGGCGGTATAAGGGAAGGTACAATGAATAAGGCTTTACTTACCGCCCAAATGGGATTGGTGGCCGAAATGGAAAGTTTTGACTTTGACCTGACATGGAGAATATCAAAATTTGTTTTATCCACAACAAGGGGAGGATACCAGGTGGATGAGGCATCTGACAGTAACCTGCTAACCGACAAGCAAAAAGAACTTATAAGAGGTACAACACGAGGCCAGAAAGTTTATTTTGACAATATCAGGGCGGTCGGACCCGGTGGTTCAATCAGATCTTTGGGTTCAATTGCAATAACAATTGATTAATTTTTTCGAAGATTATTATCAATTCTTATGTTTTAACGAAATTTGAGTAATTAAATAATACAACAATGAGAAAACTGTTTTTTTTATTAATTGCCCTGAACTTTGTAGGTTTTGGGTTTTCAGATACTGTTGATGCTCAGCACGTACTTGATAATATTTATTTAAAAGAACACATGGCTAACCGTAGACCTGTTCCATATCCTTCATTGAGAGAAGGCGATATAATGTGGTCTAAGCGTATTTGGAGGATAATTGACCTCAGGGAAAAAATGAATTTACCTTTATATTATCCAACAACAAGAATGGATGATCGGTTTAGCCTGATTGGCCTTTTACTGCATGGAATTCAGTATGAAGGGCTAACCGCATTTTCTGCCAAAGCTGATGATGAATTTAAATTACGTATCGGGTATGAAGAGGCACTTCAGGAAATGGGAGCTACAATTGATACTACTGAAGTTTTAAATCCAGCTACCAACCGAATGGAACAGGTTATAATCCAGAGGGATGTTAGAAGTGACGAAGTTAAACAGGTTTTGGTAAAAGAGGTATGGTTTTTCGATAGAAATTATTCACGCCTCGATGTCAGAATTTTAGGAATTTGCCCAATCAGGGAGTTTACCAATGAAGAAGGAAGTGTTGTTAAAAAGCAAACTTTTTGGATTTACTATCCTGAAGCACGTCCTCTTTTAGCCCGAAACGAAGTTTTTAACCCAACAAATGACGCACAAAGACGTTCATTTGATGATATTTTTATTAAGCGCTATTTTGGCAGTTATATAGTTAAAGAAGCCAATGTTTATAATAATCGTGGAATTCAGGATTATGCTGTTGGTATAGAAGCAATGCTTGAATCTAACAGGATTAGAGGTGAGATATTTACATTTGAACACGATCTTTGGGAATTCTGATTAAGTTAAGGTTTTCTCATTATAGTTGAAAAACAAAAGCCTGGTTAGCATGACCGGGCTTTTCGTTTATTTATTTTTTATAAAGATGAATCTCCGAATTCAGTTTTAATATCACTTGTAAATTGTCTGATTTGTTGTTCATTATTTCTTGGACAAATAAGGAGGGCATCACCCGAATCAACTACTATGTATTTATTAAGCCCCTGGATAATTACAATTTTCCCTGATGGTACATTAACAATACTGTCATTGGTTTCATAAAGTATCGATTTTCCTGAGATTACTGCATTATTATTCTTGTCCTGGGCCGAATATTCATATAATGATGACCAGGTTCCCAAGTCAGACCATCCAAAACTGACGGTTTGTACAAAAACATTTGTAGCCTTTTCCATCACGCCGTAATCTATTGAAATATTTCGGCATTCACTATATGCATTATGAATACTATTTTTTTCAGTTTCTGTACCAAATTTTGAATCCAAGTTTTTAAACAGGGTATTAACTTCAGGCAGGGAGTTTTCAAATGCTTTTTCGATAGAATTTAAGGACCAGAGGAAAATTCCGGAGTTCCATAAAAACTCACCACTTTCAAAAAAAACCTGGGCCAATTCCAAATTTGGTTTTTCAGTAAAAGTTTTTACCATATTAAAATTACGATACTTGTTTCCAACTTCTTTGCCTATTTGAATATAACCATATCCTGTTTCGGGCCTATGTGGCTTTATTCCCAGAGTTAGTAAAGCATCATTCTGCTCAACAAAATTTAGACCGCTGTTAATTGCTTTAATAAAATCTGATTCATTAATAATTAAATGATCGGCAGGAGTAACCACGATATTTGCATTATCAGGTGTTTTGCTACGGATATAGGCATTGGCGAAAGCAATACAAGGGGCAGTATTTCTCCTGAAGGGTTCAAGTAATATTTGTTCAGGCTGTATTTCAGGAACTTGGTCAATAACCTGTTGAAAATATTCAGAACTTGTCACGATGATGAAGTTTTCAGCTTTACAGACTGGTAAAAATCTCTCAAAAGTTTGGCGTAATAAACTTTTTCCTGTACCCAAAATATCAAGAAATTGTTTTGGTGAAGTAGTTTTACTTAATGGCCAGAAACGACTACCAACTCCTCCGGCCATTATTACACAAAAAGTATTTTCCATTAATTTTCTTTTATTAATAAGCTGTTGTATCCTAAGTAAAATAATGAGTTTATAAAATAAATACCATTACAGATATCAAAGGTACTAGTTTTAAAAATATCATTGGGTTGACAATTGATAGTATTTTGTTTGTTTTTGTTCAATTTGGTTTTATTCAACTAAATTAGTTCTTATTTTTAACAAAAAATTACCTATGCAAGTAATGTTTCATTTTGGCCGATATTTACTTTTCATTAAAAGAGTATTTGGAAAACCGCAGAAGCATCGGATTTTTCTGAACCAGATTTTAAGGGAAATGGATGCCCTTGTTTTAAGTTCCGTAGGGATTGTAGCAATAATATCTTTTTTTATGGGTGCTGTTATTACAATTCAAACGGCCTATAATGTTGATTTACCAATAATTCCAAGATATACTATCGGCTTGGCAGCCAGAGAATCTATTATTCTGGAATTTTCATCAACAATAGTAAGTTTGATCCTGGCAGGGAAAGTCGGATCCCATATTGCCTCTGAAATAGGTACAATGAGAGTTACCGAGCAGATAGATGTTTTGGAAATTATGGGAATTAACTCAGCCGGATTTCTTGTATTACCTAAGGTGGTTGCATTAGTTCTGTTAAATCCTTTCCTTGTTTTATTAAGTATGGGGATTGGTATTTCAGGTGGCTGGATTGCCGGAATTGTAACCGGTGAAGTTCCTTCTGATGAGTATATTTATGGAATTCAATATGCTTTTGTAGCCTATAATGTGGTTTATTCATTAATAAAGGCTGTAGTTTTTGCCTTTTTAATAACTACAATATCAGCATATTGGGGGTATTATACAACAGGAGGTTCACTTGAAGTAGGACGCTCAAGCACAAAGGCTGTTGTAGTTAGCAGTATTCAGATTTTAATGTTTAACCTAATTCTTACCCAACTTCTATTGGTATGATTGAGGCTATTGATATTATCAAATCTTTTGACGGGCATGAGGTAATTAAAGGAATGAGTGCAACCTTTAAAAAAGGAAGTACCAATCTGATTATTGGGCAAAGTGGTTCCGGTAAAACAGTGTTTTTAAAGGCCCTGGTGGGATTACATGAAGTTGACTCTGGAGAAATATTATATGATGGGCGTAATTTTAACAATATGTCCTTTAAAGATAAGAAAAACCTGAGGCAGGAGATTGGGATGCTTTTTCAGGGTTCGGCCCTTTTCGATTCTTTAACAGTTGAGGAGAATGTAAGATTTCCACTTGATATGTTTACTAATATGACCCTTTCTGAAAGACGAAAACGCGCCTTATTTTGCCTTAACAGGGTAAATATTGAAAATGCCAATAGGCTTTTCCCTTCCGAAATTAGTGGTGGTATGCAAAAGCGGGTTGCAATAGCCAGGGCTATTGCCCTTAACCCTAAATATCTTTTTTGCGATGAACCAAACTCAGGTCTCGACCCTAGAACTTCAATCGTGATTGATGAGTTAATACAGGAAATAACAAAGGAATACAATATAACAACCATTATTAACACCCACGATATGAACTCAGTATTGGGGATTGGTGAACATATTATCTTTATTCACCATGGTCAAAAATTCTGGGAAGGGTCAAATAATGAACTTTTTAAAAGCAAAAATAATGAACTTAATGATTTTATATTCGCATCAAAGTTCTTCAAGCAAATTAAAGATGATCAGAATTTAGTTTAAAGTTTAACCCTATCTGTTAAGGAAATTTTATTTAATCCAATTCTGTAAACTTTTAATTACCTTTTAAACTGTTCAACCAGCATTATATTTCGTAACGGGTCAATATTATCCTTAAATTTCAATAGTTTATCTGCAGTCAAACTTTTCGATTTCAATTTTGGAGTTGGAAAAGCGCCAGTTGTGATTTTTGAAAGGGCATATGCCAGAAAATGTTCATTATTGTCGCCCAACTGAGCATTATAAATGTTATCTGAGATACTCAAAGTTGGTGGAAGTCCATCTGAATAGTTTATACTGTTGGTTGAGTTCTCAGCTCTCATTACAATAGGCTGTATGGCCCAGTTATGCTTTCCTTCAGGGTCGTATAATGTTACGGATCCATAATATTTGCCATATGTTTTTTCTCCAACCTGAACAATTTGCATGTAAGGGGCCAGTCCATAAATAACCATTTCACTTGCAGACGCAGTTTCTGATGTTGTTAGAACAAATAAACGGGTTAAATTTAAATTCGCTTCTTCTACAGGAATTCTCAGGTTAAATATATCATTATTGTTAGCGTATTTTTGTTTATAATAAATTGTCATTTCATTATTCCACTTTTCCTTTATAAAAATGGATCCCTGGGCAGAAGCCGGAGCAAGTAACCCTGCTAATTTTAATGCCGATTCAATATCACCGCCCCCGTTATACCTGAGGTCGAGAACCATTTCTGTTACATTTTTAGTTTTAAAATATTTAAAACTGTTTACCAGGGCGGTATCATAATTTGCCAAAAACGAAGTATAAGCAAGGTAACCAATTTTATATCCTGAAACATCTATTACTTTTGATTCTATAACAGGGTGTGTATTCATTACAACAGCCGTAAGTGAAACATTGGGGTTAATCTCAGTAATATTCCCATCTGATTCAAACCTGGCTGTTGCAATGACCATGTCATCTTTTGAAAGAAGAGACTGGTAGTTTTTATCATCCAAAACCTGGCCGTTTACTTTATAAAACATATCTCCACGTTTTAGCCCGGCCTTAGCAGCTGGAGAATTTTTATAAACAAATTCCACAAAAACAACTACCTGGTTACTACCCTGTTTAGCATAATAAGGTTGTATAGAATAACCGAAAGTTTTTCTAATCCCCTGGTAATATGCCCGCAAAGCATCCAGGTCATTTGTAATAAATGACCAACGATCATCGGGCTTTTTCAATAGTTTATAAAAATATTCATCCGAATCTTTTTCCACCATGTAGTGGTGCTTAGGCATTTCATTATTCCAAAAATAGAATACAGCCATATGTTCCGATATGAATTTGTTTATTTTTATTACATTTTTCGGAGGGAAAAAATTATCATCGTCAGAACAGGATGATAATGTAACCAAGTATATTAATGAAAAACCAATTAAATATGCAAGGGTATTTTTAAAATTCATAGTGGAAATGTTTAAGGTAGGTGCAAGTTAGTAAAATTTATTTTTTTCTATTTCATGCTTGCAGAATAAATCTTTTTCACTATCTTTATAGTTCCGCCTTTTTAAAAAAATAACCTTTTCAATTGTTAACAAATAGCATTCAATGGATTAAGAAAAGCGGGATTTGGTTTCATATTTTTTAACAAAAAGAATTAAAAAAAGATTTGGAAAGGATAAGAATAAAGGTTTATCTTTGCAG
>JBBIVA010000043.1:0-24885 GCA_037439945.1 Marinilabiliaceae bacterium | reverse complement strand
GCCTGTACCGACTATTCGGTAGGGTTAATCCCGGCTAAGTCATTAGTTCATTGCTTTCTAATGACTAATCCGGGTTTAATATTCTATTTGCTGAGATTGAGTTGGCCCGGTGAATAGTTCCTCTTTAAGTTCATTTAAAATTGGGTAATCCAGGGTGGGAAGTTCATTTTGCCACATTTTAAGCATTTCAAAAACCATAACCTCATTTTTGCCTTTTTTTAGCCATGGGGCAGGTATATAAAGTGTTTGCTGTGGCCCTACCTGCCAGTACCGGCCAACATGATGTCCGTTTATCCAAATGCTGCCTTTTCCAAATTCTCTCATATCAAAATATGTATCAGCAACTTCAGAAATATGAAATACACCTCGCTTTAAAACCGGCCAGTTGTTTTCAACCTTTTGGTGTTCAATATTTTCAAAATCAATATTTTTAATATTATCAAAAGGATAACCATACATTTCCCATCCATTAACCTCCTTATTATCGAAATATACATTTTGTGTAATTCCCTTGCGGTTATCTGAAAGAAAAGTACCATAATTTATTCGCCCCAGGTTTTCAACAAAAATGGATATTTTTGCCCCCCCTGCAGGTACTTTAACAAAAATGGAATCGAGTTTCTTTCTTCTGTCTAAAACCCCCAACCGCCTGTCGTTTAACAGTACAACACCATAATCCCTAAGTTCTTTAATTTTTAGCCATCCTTCACCTTCATTTAACTCAGATTGATAAAGAACATATCCGTAGCCCTGGTTTAAATCTTCAAAACTTAATGGTTTATTGTTTTTTACCACTTCAGGTTTAAAATTTTTTAAAAAAGCTGCTTCGTTAAGTTTTATGGTTTCAATTTTTATTGCTTTTTTCTTTTCCGGAACATCAGGGATTTTTATTCCCTTTGGCCCATATTTTTCAACCAATTCCCTGTACGCAAAAAATTTGGGTGTAGGATTACCTGCTTCATTTATTGGGGCATCATAATCATAACTTTGTGTTTGCGATTGGTAAGGCATATGGGTATCATAGTTTGCTCCGTTATAAAAACCAAAATTAGAACCACCATGTACCATATAAATATTTAAGGATATACCGTAATAAAATATTGAATCCAGGTGTGTTTTAAAATGTTCAACAGTTGATGTATGGTGCTTTTTACCCCAAACATCAAACCACGCAGGGTACCATTCACTGACAAAATAGGGGCCGCCCCCATTTATTTTATCCTGTGCATTTATAACATCACGTGGCTGGGCCCCGCCATTTACAGCGGCATATACACCTGGTAAATGTCCATTTTCGAGGGTGCTTGGCGGATCACAGGTAAACAACTCACAGGCAAACCCTGCCTCTCTGAAAATATCATAATTAAGTTTGAGATATTCCTTATCGTTTCCGTACAAACCATATTCATTTTCGATTTGAACCATTACAACCGGCCCTCCGTTTTGAGCCAGCAACGGTATAATTTCCTTCCCTATCCGGTTTACATATCTTTTATATGCATCAATAAACCCTGGGTCTTTACTGCGTACCATTATACCCTTCTCCTTTAACAGCCACCATGGATATCCTCCAAACTCCCATTCGGCACAAACATACGGGCTTGGTCTTAGTAATACCCATAAACCCTCATTTTGGGCAAGTTTTATGAACCCTGCAATATCTGCATTCCCCTCAAAATTATAAATACCTGGATAGGGTTCATGAACATTCCAAAACATATATATACTTACCGAATTCATTCCCATTGCCTTAATCATTTGTAATCTGTCCTGCCAGTATTCAGGCGGTATTCTGTATGGATGTATTTCGCCCGAAAAGAAATGAAATGGTTCTCCGTTGAGTAAAAATTTATTGCCGGCAATTTTAAACTCATTTTTTTGCTTATGACAAGCATTGAGCAACAGTGCCGCAAACACTCCGGTTAGTAATAAGAGTTTTTTCATTGGTGGTATTTTATTTATAATAATGCCTGATTCTACAATATTTGTGATTACCTGGACATTTTGTTTTGGCTTAAGAGATAACTGGTAAATAATTCATCATTATATAAAATAATTATGAACAGGAAAAGGTTTACCAAAAAAACTTTTCAACATTAAAGGAATATTGTTTCTGGTTTAAAGGGATTACCTAATACTGGATTTTTTATTTGTTACTACTGGAAAAATATCAATTTCGGACACACTAATTTTATTTTCGCCATGTGGGGGCTTTAAATCAGCCAGTTTAAAAAACCGTGTTTCATAAACTTTATCGAAAAACACCAATCTTTGGCTTGGGTCATTCCTTATATTACCAAAACTACCTGAATGGATTTTCTGCCAGGTTTTACCATTACTACTAATATAAACTTCAAAAGCTTCAATAAAACCATTTACCTTATCGGGCAAATAAGAAAAACCTGAAATTCGGTTAACCTGCTTCATATCAATTATCAGACTTGTATTCCATTCATCTGACGTTTGTGAAGCCCAACAACTTTCAGTACTTCCATCAATTGCTTTATGGGCCTCACTAAAAAGCCCATTGCCATCTGAAGCCTCCCACCTTTTTTTTAATATCCCGATACGTTTTTCAGTAACCGGTCCCATTCGTTTACCATCAATGGCACGGGTCAATATAACGCCACCATTTACCAAAATAAAAGGCCTGGTAAATTGGTCTGATTTTTCGGTGGGTATGGTACCGTCAATAGTATAATAAATATTCAGGTTTGAATTTTGATTTGATTGGAAATTTAACTGGTGCATTTTCTCAACTTCAAGTTCAATAAACCCTCCCTGATTCTGATTAACCGATACTCTCCTCACAGGTTCTTCATAATAATGTGCCGATAAAGATGAAATGACCGGGGTTAACCTTGATTTTGTAATAACCAGCTTAAGATGCGATGTTTTTACAGGGGAAAACCTTAAAATGCGTTTATAACCTACTGTTGCGCCCTCTGCAATTTTTTCCCAATGGCCATTAACCCATGCTTCAAGGTGGTGCTCCTCAACCCTTTCTCCAAATAGGGCAATTGCTTCCTGAACCATAAATCTGTTCAACAGGATTAAAGTATCAAGTTCTATTAAAATTTCAGAATTTTTCCCTTTGGCTTTCCAGAAAGTATCATTATCACTATCCAAAAGGTTTTTTGAAACTGTAACTCCTCCGGATAGTAAATTTTTGCCGTAAACATCAGAAATTCGACTCCCAACTTCAAGTAAAACTGCTGAATCGCGATTTGAAATTCTTCCTAAAGTATCGGGTGGTACATTTAATAAAAATACGCTGTTACCACCTACTGATCGTTCGTAAATATCAAAAATTTCATCGGCGCTTTTAACTTGTTGCTCAATATCGTTCCTCCAAAACCACCCATTTCGGATTGATGTATTTGTTTCGGCAGGATAATAATGAAAAAACCTTGCATAAGGTGTAATCTTATCAATTCCGGCAATATTATCGTCCATCATATCAGGCCAGTGAAAATCTGCCGGCGGTTTTTCAATCGGGATAACATTGCGTTCATAATCACGGGTTGCTCCCTCTTCATTTCCGCACCAGCGCGCATCGGGTCCTTTTCCAAAAATTACCGCGTCAGGTGCCAGCTCCCTTATAAGGGAATACCACGCATCATAATTATAAACCTGGCTTGTACCTGGCTTGGGATTTGCACCGTCAAACCATACCTCATAAACAGGTCCGTACTCGGTAAGCAGCTCAAAAAGCTGGTTCATAAAGTACTCGTTATAATCATCGAGTTTAAACCTGAATATTCGTTTATCTGAAAATGGGCGCTTATTTACAACCCCCGGTATTTCGCGCATGGTAAATTGACTGCCATTGTTGTACAATCCATCTTTTGACTCAATTTGAAATAAATCGGCAGGAGAAAGATATATTCCCATCTTAAGTCCATATTTTTGGCATGATGCAGCCATTTCACGTATTACATCACCTTGTCCATCGCGCCATGGTGATGATGCTACTGAAAAATCAGTGTAGCGCGTTTGCCATAAACAAAATCCCTCGTGATGCTTGGCAACCACTATTGCCCTTTTTATCCCGGCTTCACTCATTAACCGGCACCACTGGTCGGTATCAAGATTTCGTGGATTAAAAATTGCCGCATTTTCAAACCCTGTGCCCCATTCACGCCCGGTGAATGTATTCGGGCCAAAGTGAATAAAACCAAAGAACTCATCATTAAACCACTTAACCTGACGGGAATGAGGTATAACCTTTGCTGATAATTCAATCTTTTGTTCAAGGGTAAAATTGTCCGGAATTTCCACAGTTTGAATATGATATTCACCGTTGTTAATATTACATGAGGTAATACAGATAACTATTAACAATAGCAGTAAAATCCTAAGTTTTCCCACATTTATAATTTTAAAATTAACACTTCAATAATGGTTTTATAATAAATCACTACTATCCGATAAAAAGTTGTTTTGTCCCTGACGGGACAAAAGTTCAATTCTCAATTAAGTGTTTTCCCGATCTTTAGTACCTAACGGTACTGTGCCGTCAGGTACAGAATATCGGTAAAGATGAATCGACCCCAATTTTCAGTGTCCTGTAGGGACACCGCAATTAGTTGGCATTATAGCATCATATCGAAAAATTTATCGGACAGTAGTGATAAAAAATATGTTTTAAAGTAAAAATTTTATATGCTTGGTTTTACTTCTGTTCCAGTTATATGTTATTTGTACCATCCCCTTGGTATCATCAATAATTCCAGGATAACTATTTTCACCTTTTTCATGCTCTTCCAATTTTAAAATATCATTCCAAATAATGCCATCGTCTGAAACAGCCAGGTTTAAATATTCCTCCCTTCCCACTAATCCTTATCTGCACTAAGTGTTTAATAAACCATCAATAATATCAGGTTAAAATTTCTATTTTTCTGGTTCTGAAACTTTAATAACCCAGGCGTATTTACCCTGATGTTTTTGTCTTGCCGCCGATGGAATTGAAACTAAAAAACCATTATCTTTTTTCTTCCATGTTAAATTAACATCCGAGCCTAAAAGTGTCACTTTAGATTTGGGGCCAGGTTGGAAGGAATCAATATATATTTGCGATGGAATTTCTACTTCTTCTTTATCGGCCATATAAACTACGAAAACATCACCGGTTTTATTTTTGGTAAATGCCAGTTTGCCTTTTCTATATGGTTTAAATGGCTCGGAGCCATAAATTGCTTCACCGTTTATTTTAATCCATTTTCCAATTTCTGATAAAAGGTCGTAAGCTCCCTGCTGCCACTCACCATCGGGCCCAGGCGCTACATTTAAAAGTAAATTCCCACCTTTGGCTACAATATCAGTAAGTAAATGAATGGCTTCCCTTGGTTTCATATAAACTGCATCAGGGGTATATGACCAACCACCACCTGAAATAATACACGACTCCCATGGGAAACCAAGCGGATGATCGGGAACCCTGTTTTCGGGTGTCAGGTAATTTTGGTTTTTTCCGTAAACAGCCCTGTCAACCACTATCAACCCTGGTTGTACTTTCCTTGCTTTATCAACCAGCTCATCCATACGAATGTCCTGGTTAATAATCTGTGATTTAATAAAGCCCGAACTATTATTCTTTAATTCCCTGTTATACCAACTACTAATAAATTCAGGAGTTTTTTTTGACACCCAACCACCATCGAGCCATAAAATATCAACATTTCCGTAATCAGTCATCAATTCCATTACCTGGTTATGGGTAAATTGTACAAACGATTCCCATTTTTCGGGATATGCCTCAGGGTCATAATTTACATTGCGGTCGGGAGTGGCAAAATTTGGCCACCAATAATCCTTGCTATTCCAGTCGGGTTTTGAAAAATAAGCGCCTGTCCACATACCTTTTTCCCTGAAGGCGCTAAAAACCTCACGGGTTATATTTGAAAGTTTATTCGTACTAAAGGGACAATCAACTGAAGTTACTTTATAATTGGTATACTTACTATCAAACATACAAAACCCATCGTGGTGCTTGGTAGTAAATACAACATATTTTATTCCGGCGTTGCAGGCAGCTTCAGCCCATTTTTTTGGATTGAATTTCACAGGGTTAAAAGTTGTTTTAAGATTTTCATAATCTTTTTTGTAGGCTATGTAATCTTCAACCGGCCTCCGGCACCATCCTTCATCTTCGGCACAAATACTCCACGATTCAACTATACCCCATTGGCTATAGGTACCCCAATGCATTAATAACCCAAACTTAAGGTCCTGCCATGAAGCCAACTTTTTTAAAACCAGAGGATCGGTTTCAGGCACATACCTCTCATCCTCGTAAATTGCCTGACCTGATAATCCTTGAAATAAAAATATTGAACCAAATAAAAACAGAAAAATAGTATTTCTCATTGCATATTATTTTTTTTTGACCCTTTTTTAGAAATCAAAATATGAAATTATTCAACCGTTATTATCACTACTACCCGATAAAAAGTTGTTTTGTCCCTAACGGTACTGTGCCGTCAGGTACAGAATGTCGGTAAAGATGAATCGACCCCAATTTTCAGTGTCCTGTAGGGACACCGCAATTAGTTGGCATTATAGCATCATATCGAAAAATTTATCTGACAGTAGTGCGTTATTATATTAAAATAATAAACGATGTTGCAGATCTTAAAATTATCTACATCCAAAATTTAAACCGGTCTTTTTCGTGTACAAATAAAAGTAGGTAAAAAAAGAAAATGAGGCTTCCCTTTCGGAAGCCTCAAAATTAAACTTCTAATTTGCTAAATCCCACCAAACTCTTCCATGTTCGCTGGCAATTGGTCCAAAATTTGGATCAGCGGCCATTACATCGATCCTGTTTTTATAATTTTCATAATTTGCTGTACCCGGCATAGGATAAGAAAATCTAAGTCTTCGGGGCATTTGTTGCTTAACCTGGCCTACATAAATATCCTCAAGGGCAATAATACTTGAATTATTTGTTGGATATCCGGTTCTTTTCCACAAAGCCCAACCTTCATTTGAATTTTTGAAATGTTCAATATATGACTGGCAATAAATTTGCTCCAGCCCGATTGCAGGGTTCCATTTTATATCTGCCAGATTCATAAAGTCTGTTTTTTCTGTTTCTGTAATTGCACTATAATCATGTATTTTACAGAATGACCCTACTTTACTCCATAAATCCAATGAACCCCTTACTCCATCTGTGTACCATTGTTCAGCAGTTTTTGAGCTTGCTACCCCTGAGAGGGTAAACTCAGCAGCCATGAAACAAAAGTCCGGATAGGTAACATTTGGAAACCAGGTACCACCTGACCCACTGTCAAAGAAGCCTGAAAAAATCCTGGTTTGGGGACGATTTACTGCCTGTAAATCAATTGCTCTACCAGTAGGATCAAGGGTCCTTCTAACAAATTTGGGATCACTTGCTCCTGCGTCAGTATTAGCTGTTCCTCCTTCCCATCTGCCAAACTCGGATGGTATTTGGTTTGATGGATTCAGG
This sequence comes from Marinilabiliaceae bacterium, assembly GCA_037439945.1. GTDB lineage: Bacteria > Bacteroidota > Bacteroidia > Bacteroidales > Marinilabiliaceae > CALEUX01. The sequence goes on along the minus strand of JBBIVA010000043.1, from coordinate 17,408 downwards.
GTGTTCCATTCAGCAACGTTGCCCGGGGTTAAATTATTAATTCTAAAAAACATTCTCCTTCTTGGGTCATTATACTTATTTAAATAGGTCATCATTGTTTTTGAAGCCCTAATAAGGTTGCTTACAGAACTATAGTCGCCATTATCAGAATATTTTCCATCCATCCAAAAAATAAAGCTATCGTCAACACCCGACATAATATCAGCGGGATTTGCAAGTACCTCAGCAGCAATTGCCCTGGCTTTTGTAATGTTTCTTTTCATTAACCTAAGTGCAATCCTTAATCTAAGACCATTTGCAGCTTTTATCCATTTTGAAATATCTCCATTATAGGCAATATCATAACCAGCCAGTGATTTCTGATTCTGATTTGTTTTGAATTTATTAATGGCGCTTTTTAACTCGGCATCCCAAATATCGTATAACTCGGCTTGGGTATCAAAAGCAGGTTCTGAATTAACACCTCCTGATCTTAAATCCCAGCCCTCCTTATAAGCAAGGGACCCATGCATATCAGATGTTAATATACCCTGATAAATTAAAATTACACGGGCAGCTTCAATCAAATTTGAGTAACTTGCCTTCTCTGAAGCGTGGTTTTTATCAATATAGTATTCGATATGCTTTGCATATGACCCGGTATTTAACCAACATAATCTATATCTTTGCTCCCCTATATTAGGGTTCCATATAGTATAAACAGTAGCGGTACTTCCAATTGACCTTACTCCATATTGCATCCATCTCATTTGGGCAGTATAAAAATCATAAAACCACTCCCATGAACTTGATCTTGTATTCCTTGCTACATTATAAAGAAAAGAAACAGGTTCAACTTTATAAACTGTACGTTCATTACTGTTTATTTCAACAAAATCTTCAGTACAGCTATTGTGCGTAATGCTAATTGAAAACATTACAAATATTATAATAATTGCTCTTATAGTCTTCATTACAATTGAATTTTTAGAATGAAACATTCAAGTTAAAGCCATAGCTTGTTGTATAGGCCGAACCTCCCAATTCAACAAAAGCAGAACTTCTGTTTGAAGGTAGTCCCTCGGGATGTATATTGTCGGGCAGGCTATTGTATAAATAACCCAAATTACGTACTACAAAACCAACATTTACATTTTCCATTGAGATCTTTTTTGACCAGGTTTGTGGAACATTCCAGTGGATAGATAGTTCCCTGAACGCCACCCAGGATGATTCCAGAACAGCTTCTTCGCGTATTCCTGTTCCCCAACTGTGAAGATTATTGTAATAATCAAAGGCTGAAATAGGCTTAACCAATCCCATTTCATAGGCTTTCTGGTATGTCATACCTGAAACATCGACTCCATTTTTGGTTATCCCTGTATTAAATACACCATCAGGGATCATTCCATCATTTACAACCCGGCCATCAGGTAAGGTTCTTGGTAATCCGCCATGTTCTGTGTCACGTCCAAAGAGTGAACTCTCCAAAGCACCTGAATATCTTCCATAATTGTATGTGGCAGAAGCTATATCCCCACCGAACCTTGCATCAAAAAGCATATTCAATGAAACGCTCTTGTACCTAACAACCGACAAAAGTCCACCCAGGAATTTTGGTTGAATAGAACCAACTTTGGTTTGGGTTCCTGACCTTATCCAACCACCATTGCTATTAAGGATTTTTTCTCCTTTTTCATTTCGTGTAAATGCATAGGGAGTATATATATCACCATAAGAACCTCCAACTGTAGCCCATGCACCTAAATCCATGCCTCCACCTTCAATCCTGTAATTTTCAACCCCCGGTGCCAGTTCTATGATTTTATTCCTGTTTCTTGTATAGTTGGCTGTTAGGTCCCACCCAAAATCTTTAGTCTTAATTGGACTACCACTTACAACAAGCTCAATACCACGGTTTTGAATATTACCAGCATTAATCCATTTGCTTTGAAGGCCAGTTTCAACAGGTACGCTAAGTGCCAGTATCTGGTTCTTTGTATTAGTTTGGTACCATGCCAAATCAAAACCTAACCTGTTTTGCAAAAATTTAACATCGGCTCCAAATTCTATTGAATGTTGCTTTTCAGGTTTTAAATTATTGTTACGTAATTCATTTGAATCATATTCAAAAAATGGATAATCCTGTGAATCAAGAGGATTGGTATAAGTACCTCCTAAACGATAAAATCCCAAACTAGTTAAATACGGCTCAGTATCATTGCCTACAACTGCATATGAACCTCTTACTTTTGCAAAAGATATAAAACCAGGCAAACTGCCCCTGAAAGTTTCTGTTAAAATCCAGGAACTGCTGATTGATGGATAAAAATATGAAACATTTCCTGAACCATCGGCATATATTAAAGATGATGACCAGTCATTTCGGCCAGTAATATCAATGTAAATCTGACCTTTGTAATCAGCATTAATAAAACTATAAACACTATTTATACGTTTACGGTCAGTAAATTTTCTACCATCTGTTTCTGCCGGTTTAACTGAATTACTTAAGTCGAACACACCCGGGACCCGTAATCCATTTACAGTCCAACTGTTTAAATACGATCTTCTTGAATCCCATTGTTCAACTGCAACCGTACCGTTTAGGGTGAAATCACCAAATTTTTTATGGGCTGATAATAAACCTGATACCCTATATTGTTCCTTATTTGATTTATTTACACGGTATTCTGCACCATCGTAATTTCTATCCCCGGTTGCCAATACTTCGTCTTCACGGTTTACAAAATTATAGTTTATATCACCTTTAGCAGTAAACTTTAACCAGTCCAAAATCTGGAAATCTAAATTAACATATGACCTGAAATTTTGATCTTCCTGCAAATAATTATTTTCAGTGTATAACCATATTCTTTGTGAATAACCGTAAGGGTCTTCACTATTGTAACCATCTCCTTTTGCACTTTTATAATTACTCAACCAATATTTGGTATCATAATCCCTGGGTACTGAATAAGCAAAATCGTAAATTGGAGAACGGCCTCCTCCTTGGAAAGTAGGGTTTTTAGTATTTGAATTAACATATACAAACCCTGCTTCTGCTTTTAACCTGTTACTTATTTTACGACTAGTATTAAGGCTGAAATTATTCCTGGCAAAACTGTTATTTATTGTTACCCCGTTGGATTTAAGGTGAGAAAAGGATAACCTGAATGTTCCTTTATCATCGCCACCCTGAATTGCCACGTTTGTATTGCTATATTTCCCAGTTTGATAAAGCTGGCTTACATTATCATCATAAGCTTTATAAAGGTATTCAGATCCGGCTCTAGTATATGGTAAACCATCAAGCCGGGGCCCAAAATTAAGAGTCTCGGTTGTAGTCCTTGTTGCTACACCATTTACCAGTGGCCATGCCGGATATAGACCTGGTCCAAATTCATTTTGAAATGAAGGAAAGCCATTTACTGTTTCCCAAGACATGGATTGTGATAAACTTACACCTAATCCTTCACCTTTTTTACCCTTTTTTGTGGTTATCAAAACAACCCCATTTGCTGCTCTTGAACCGTACAAAGCAGTAGCGGCAGCCCCTTTTAGCACCGAAACTGATTCAAAATCATCTGAGTTAAGGTTCTTAATGTCATTTCCAAAATCCAGGGTCGCACCCCACTCCACATTACTTGATACATCATTGTCGATAATAATACCATCAACAACAAATATTGGCTGGTTATTTACACCTAAACTGGTATTACCCCTTATTAATATTCGGTTTGATGATTGAGGGCCTCCTGACCCTGAATTAATTTGTACCCCTGCAACCTTACCCTGTAAACCAGAAATTGGATTTGTTATATTGGCTTTAGCTATTTCATCACCCTTGATTTCTGTAATTGCATAACCAAGGGCTTTTTTCTCCCTGGTCATACCCAGGGCTGTAACTACCACCTCCTGAATTTGCATGATGTCCTGAACCAAAACAATATTTACAACACTCCTTCCTGATATCGCCACTCTCTCGGTTAAATATCCGATAAATGAAAAAACCAGGACAGCTTCCTTTTGAGTTGATATTGAATATACACCTTCTGCATTTGTTACGGTTCCCGTAGTAGTTCCCTCAACTACTACTGTAACTCCTGGAATAGGTTCACCATCTGCATTTTTAACTTGTCCAGTAACGATTTGCTGGGCTTGAACTATCATAATAGACTCATTTCCTTTATTTGGTGAGGAAGTTCCCTTAACAATTTCCTCCCCGGCCGTTACGCCTGACCACATTGTTAATAGCAGGGCTAATAACAATGATGTTTTTTTACTAAAATTCATAACAACATTTTTTTTCATAGAGTTTAAATTAAAATTTCAACATAAGCCTTTATATAAGCAGGTAATTCTTTATTGTTTTTCATAAGCGATTTGTTTTAAAGGTTAATTGGTAAATTTTTAATGCTTTTATTATCACAACTATACTATAAAACAATAATTTAATAATCAGGCCAATAGAATAGTTTTAGTTCATAAAGTTGTTAATTCCTGATTTTACAAGAGCACCTGCTCCAAGTACTGGTATTTCAGGGGTTCCCGAAATATCAATTAAAGTAGAATCAAGTGCTGATTTATGCGGAAAAGTTTTGAATGATTCAAGCATTCCATTTTTGAAATATGGATATGCGTTAGATAATGAACCTCCTATTATAATTGCATCGGGCCCAAGGGAGTATAAAACAGCTTTTATCAGATTGCCAACATGCCTCCCAAATTCATCAAAAATTTTTAAGGCTTTTTTATCATTCTGCGCAGCTTTTTGTGCCAGGAGAAATGCTTCTGTATTATATTTTTGAGTGAAAAATTTTCCACTGCAGTAGCTCTCGTAATCAGATTCGAGATAATTTATACCTCCAAATTCCCCCGCAATGGAGTTATTTCCTGAATACAGTTCGTTGTTTATTATTATACCGGCACCAACACCGGTACCTAAAGCCAGTGCCACCAGGTTTTTATGATTCTGTGCTTTCCCAAAATACTTTTCGCCCAGAGCAAAGCAATTGGCATCGTTGCCAACGTATATAGGTAATAAAAAACTCTCGTTTAATTTTTTCCTGATTGGGAAATCCCTCCAGGCAGGAATATTCAGTACATTCCTTATAACCCCCAATTCCTCATCAACCAAACCGGGCACACCAATTCCAATCCCTATTACATCATGTGTTTGTAATTGAGATATACCATCAATTAAATCTTTGATGATATAATCCCTGCACCTTGATGCAGAAGTTGGGATTCTAAGCTCTGCAACAACAGTATCATTTTCAATCCTGGCAATGTGAATTTTGGTACCACCCACATCTACCCCAATAACGCTCATCTCTTTCATAATTAAATCAGAATATCAACATCTTTAGATAACAAATATTGCGTCGTTCATTTGCCCAATAAGAAGCCTGACTTAACTGAAATTATGAGAGCACCATTTTGGCCGTTTCTTTTTATTTAATTTTTATTTATTATGCAGGGTTATTACAAACAAAAAGAGAATAACCGAATGCTAAACAACTAAAATTCAGTTTGTACTACTACAAATTTTTACTTTTTTACCATAAAATCAAAAACATCTTCCATTACAACTGCCATTGCTCCACGCAAACCAATATCATTTCCCATTTTTGAAACATCAATTTTGGCTCTGTTACTTATTTGTGACATTGCGTATGTATTAATTGCCTGCTGAACAGGTGTAATTAAATATGGCCCCGACTCCGACATCTTTCCTCCCAGTACAACCATTTCAGGATTAAATAACTGTACCAAAACAGCTATTCCTTTACCAAGATTTTTTCCAATCCGAGATAGTATATTTATTGAGAACTGATCTCCACGTAATGCGGCATCGACAACGGTTTCGATTTTAATTTTTTCAAAATCGCGTTTTTTTCCCAATGAATCAACAGCCAATAAAGAACTCTTTCCCCCTTCCAGCCCTTCCTTTGCCATCTTTACAAGTGTTGTTCCGGCAGCAAGGGTTTGTAAGCATCCCAATTTTCCACATATACACAGTTCGCCATCCTCAACAATCGGAATATGGCTGAACTCTCCTGCGAATCCGGAAGCGCCCCTGTATAATTTTCCATCCAAAATCATTCCTAAACCAATACCCCAGTTTAAGAACAAAACCAAAACATCCTTTTTCCCTTTGGCTACCCCAAATCTCCATACAACCAAAGCAATAGCCTTTGCATCATTCTCAACAAACACAGGTATTTTCAGGTTTTCCTGAAGAATATCACGTACAGGCTTTGAACCATAATATAAATATGTATGGTTAACACCCTTTCTTGAATCAACCAATCCCGGGAAACTAATCCCAACTCCAATTAACATTTTTTTGTCAATACCTGAGCCAGCTATAAAACTCTCAATACTTTCCAGTAATTTCTTTACTGTATTTGGGTCGTTATTTAATTCTAAATCAAAACTACCTGTTTCAACAATTTTCTCATTTGCACTATTAAATATGGTAAGCCGGGTTTGAAATATATCCATGTCAACACCCAGTACATAAAATGAATTATCGGATATTCCGTATAACTCAGGCTTTCTTCCGCCGTTTGAAACCCCAAAACCTTTTTTCTCAATTACCCCTTTTTCAATTAAATCACTCATAAGTGAATTACCATTGGGGGAACTTACCTTTAAATATTTACATATATCAGCAATTGATTTGGCTCCATTAAAATAACAGTATTTCAATACTTTAAGGGCCAGCAAATATTTTTTGCGTTCCAATCCTGATAACCTTGTTAATAAGGAGTTTTCAATTAAGTGAGACTTCATAAATGAGTTAATAAACTATTTAAACGAACGACAATACAAATTACATTATATTTTATACAACATGCAAGTCTTTTGTTATTTTTTTATAAAAGAAAGTGTATTTTTCTTAAATGTTGTATATTTACATCGCTATTAAATTATAAACAAAAATTCAATTTTGCCATACATTTTGCTGTATAACAACACATTACACAAACAAGCCAATTTTTAATTAATTTTAAATTTGCAAAAACCTGTTTTCCTTTTATAAAAACTGCCCAAATCTAATAAAAGAACCTAATTTTTTAACTTTGATTTACAAGAGAATTACCAAAACCTACAAACAAAACATTATTAGATGATTATGGATAATATTACTATTGAAATATGCGCCTTTTCAATTGATGCAGCAATAAAAGCCCAAATAGGTGGGGCCAACAGAATTGAACTTTGTTCAAACCCTGTGGAGGGGGGTACAACTCCAAATTACGGATTTATTAAACAAGCCCGTGAAAAACTAACAATCCCCATTTTCCCCATAATAAGGCCAAGAGGTGGCGACTTTTGTTACTCAGCTGATGAGTTTGAAATTATAAAAAACGATGTAATTATGTCAAAACAATTAGGCTGCAGTGGTATTGCCTTTGGGATACTTACACCCGATAATAAAATTGACCTAATACGTTTGAAAGAAATAGTAAAACTTGCCCAACCCATGGAAGTAACCTTTATAAGGGCTTTTGATTTAACCGCCAACCCGCTTGAAGCCATCGAATTATTAATAGAAGCAGGATGTAAAAGGGTTCTTACTTCTGGTTTGGCAAAAAATGCAATTGATGCAACTGATTTGTTAAAAATACTGGTTTCAAAAGCGAACGGAAGAATTTCAATTATGGCGGGTTCAGGAGTAAATTCCGACAATCTTAAAATTTTGTCAAATGAAACAGGTATCCGTGAATTTCATGCTTCGGCCCGTAAATATTTGCCAAACCGTGACGAATTAACCGATGAATGGGGTTTTGGTCAAAATATTTCGAGCAACCTGGATGAAATAATAAAAATAAGGCAGATCGCAAATGAGCAATGAGTTAAATAAAATTCAAAAACTTTGACATGACAACTTCAATTAAAATATTAATAATATTTACAGTTTCTCTGTTAAATAGCTTTAATTATATTTTTAGTCAATATCATGGCTTTCGAAACAGCTCTCTTTCAACTGATGAAAGGGCTGCTCTCCTCTTAAAAGAGTTAACGCTTGATGAAAAGATAGGCATGATGGGTTATGTAAGTCCGGCAATTACGAGGCTTCAAATACCTGCTTATAACTGGTGGAACGAAGCATTACACGGCGTTGCCAGGGCCGGTAAAGCCACAGTATTTCCGCAGGCCATTGCCATGGCTTCCACATTCGACTCTCTTTTGGTATATAAAGTTGCCGATGCAATTTCGACTGAGGCCAGGAGCAAATACAACCTTAGTACATCAATGGGAAGGCATATCCAATATATGGGTATAAACTTCTGGTCCCCAAACATAAATATTTTTAGGGACCCACGTTGGGGAAGAGGCCAGGAAACTTATGGAGAAGATCCTTTCCTGACTGGAAAAATGGGGAAAGCCTTTGTGTCGGGCCTACAGGGAAATATAGCCGGTAAGCTTAAAACTGCTGCCGCGGCAAAACACTTTGCGGTGCATAGCGGCCCTGAAGGTGTACGCCACTATTTTAATGCCACAGTTGACGAAAAAGATTTAAGAGAAACATATCTGCCTGCTTTTAAAACACTGGTAAACAATAACGTGGAAGCAATTATGTGCGCCTATAACAGGGTTAATGGTGAGCCCTGCTGCACAGGTGAAACACTCCTGAAAAAAATTTTGCGAAACGAATGGGGGTTTAAAGGACAAGTGGTTACTGATTGCTGGGCTTTGGATGATATCTGGCTTAGGCATAAAACCATACCATCGAGGGTTGAAGTGGCAGCTGCTGCAATAAAGGCGGGGGTAAACCTTGACTGCGCAAATATATTGCAGGCAGATATTAACCAGGCAATATCAATGGGTTTAATTACTGAACAGGATTTAAACCTTGCATTACTCCCAAATCTAAAAACCCAAATTAAACTTGGTTTTTATGATAATCCGGAGGAAGATTTATTTTCATCCTATGGAAGGGATAGCATTAGCAATACATACCACATTGAATTAGCCAAAAAAGCAGCAGTAAAAAGTATGGTTCTGCTGAAAAACAACGGCCTGTTACCATTAAAAAAAGAAAATACAGGATCAATTATGGTAGTTGGAGAAAATGCCGCATCTATAAGCGCTTTAACAGGGAACTATCATGGCTTATCAGAGAATATGGTAACATTTGTTGAAGGTATTGTAAAAGCAACAGGGCCTGAAACAGCCATACAATACGATTTGGGCTGTAATTATATTGATACAGTTAATTTTGGCGGAATATGGGCCGCAGGTTTTACCGATGTTGTTGTTGCTGTTTTGGGATTAAACCCATTACTTGAAGGAGAACACGGTGATGCGTTTCTCTCAAATTCAGGAGGTGACAAAGTGACCCTGAGCATTCCACGCTCCCATATATTATTCCTGAAGAAAATGCGAGAGTCGGTCAAAAAACCTGTTATAACTGTATTAACGGGTGGCAGTGCCCTCAATATTAACGAAATAGAACCATATTCAGATGCCATAATTATGGCATGGTACCCTGGTGAACAAGGTGGTAATGCTCTTTCTGAAATTATTTTTGGAAATGAATCGCCTTCAGGACGATTACCGGTGACTTTTTATAATAGCATAGATGATTTACCTGATTACTCAGACTATAGTATGAATAACAGAACCTACCGATATTTCAAAGGTGATGTGAAATACCCATTCGGATATGGATTAAGTTACACTTCTTTTAGCTATAGTTGGGTTAAAAAACCACTTAAGAAATATAGCAACAGCGATGTAATTACAATTGATGTAAAAATTAAAAATACAGGTAACTATAACGCCAATGAAGTAGTTCAGGTATATATTGGGTACCCGGGAATTGAAAGAATGCCACTGGCGGAACTTAAGGGATTTTCATTGGTCCCAATAAATAAAGGTGAAGAGAAACTTGTTTCAATAAAAATTCCGGTAAATGAACTTCAGAAATGGGATTTAAAATCCAATAAATGGAAACTGTATTCCGGTCAATATAATTTATATGTCTCAAAAAACGCTAAAGAGCATATTTTGGTTGAAAGCTTCAGAATTAAATAACCGGGTATTACCCCGTGAACTTTTGGCAGATGATTATTTTATCAGCAAAAAAAGATTCAAATTCTGTTTTTTTGTCATTACCGCTTTCGTGTAAAAAGCAACTAATAATTTAAATTATCAAAAAACCATGTATATTAATTTTTTACCTGAACTCCTAAAAAATAAAGCGTCAGTTATAATCATCACAGTAATGGTTATGTTGATGGGGTGTTCAAAACCAGATGAAACACAGGATTTTGCCCAATATGTTGACCCATATATAGGCACTGATTACCACGGGCATGTATTTATAGGGGCACATGTTCCCTTTGGGGCTGTTCAACTGGGACCAACAAACTACATCAGGGGATGGGATTGGTGTTCAGGGTACCATTATTCCGACAGTATAATTACAGGCTTTTCACACCTGCATTTAAGCGGAACGGGTATTGGAGATTTGGGTGATATCCTTATTACCCCTTACACCGGTGAAACTGAGTTTACTCCAGGAAATATAGAGGAACCTTTAAATGGATATGCTTCAAAATATACCCACGTTAAAGAAAAAGCCGAACCCGGGTATTACTTTGTTAATCTTAACAGTTATAATATTGATGCCGAATTATCAGCTACCGAAAGGGTTGGGATGCACAGATATACATTCCCCGAGAATGAAAACTCAAAAATTGCAATTAACCTAAAACTTGGAATTGGCTGGGACAGGCCGGTTAAATCAATGCTTAAAAAACTGAATGATACAACACTGGTTGGTTACCGCCATTCATCCGGATGGGCCATTGACCAAAGAGTTTATTTCGCAATAGTGCTTTCAAAACCATTCAGGAGCCTGGAGTTTAATACCAGTAATAAACTTAATTCGGCCAATGAGGCTGAAGGTATTGACGTTGTTTGCAATATAACCTACTCAACCGGGCAAAATGAGCAAATACTGGTTAAAGTTGGCATTTCACCGGTAAGCTACCAGGGGGCACTCAATAACATAATTAAAGAAATACCACATTGGGACTTTAACGCTGTAAAATCAGAAGCCAGAAATAAATGGAATCAGGAACTAGGAAAAATTGAGTTTTCACATAGCAACCCTTCGGTTATTCGTACATTCTATACAGCAATGTACCATACTTTTACTGCCCCGGTCCTATACAATGATAATGATGGCAGTTTTTTGGGAACTGATAAAAAGGAATATTCCAACCCCGGATTTCAGAATTATTCGGTGTTTTCATTATGGGATACATACAGGGCTGCACATCCATTATTTACTATTGTTCAGCCCGAAAGAGTCAGCGATATGATTAACTCCATGCTAACCATTTATAAACACCAGGGAAAATTACCTGTTTGGCACCTTATGGGTAACGAAACCAACTGTATGGTTGGTTATAGTGCTGTTCCGGTTGTGGCTGATGCAGTTTTCAAAGGTTTTACAGGTTTCGACCATAAGTTGTCTTATGAAGCAGTGCTGGCCACCTCAACCACCAATGAGTTTGGTCTAAATCATCTTAAATCAACAGGGTTTATTCCGGCCGATAAGGAACGTGAATCAGTTTCAAAAGCACTTGAATATGCAGTTTCGGACTGGGCAATTGCACGCCTGGCAAACAAAATGGGAGATCAAGAGACCGCAATGCATTACCACCAAAGAGCAGGTTTTTATAAAAGGTATTACGACAATAAAACAAGGTTCCTCAGGCCTGTTTTAAGTGATGGTACTTTTAAAACTCCCTTTGACCCAATTAAATCGGTTCATGAATTTGGTGACTATACCGAAGGGAATGCCTGGCAATATACCTTTTTGGTACCCCAGGATGTTTACGGTTTAATTAATATTTTAGGGGGCGATGAAGCCTTTAATGCCAAACTTGACAGTTTTTTTACTGTTACCGGGGATATGGGTGAAAATGCATCCCCTGATATTTCAGGTTTAATAGGGCAATATGCACAGGGTAATGAGCCAAGCCACCATGCCGCATACCTGTATGCATTTTCCGGAAACCAGTGGAAAACTTCGGAAAAAATAAGATTTATTATGGATAAATTTTACACCGATTTACCTGATGGACTACCGGGAAATGAAGATTGCGGACAAATGTCGGCATGGTATGTATTTTCCTCTTTAGGTTTTTATCCGGTTAATCCTGCAAACTCAGTATTTGTTTTCGGTTCCCCATTAGCAGAAAAGGCTGTTATAAATCTCCCTGCTAACAAAAAATTCATTGTTAAATCAACAAATAACAATAGTAAAAATATTTATATACAATCGGTTAAACTAAACAATAAACCTTTAAACCAATCATACATAACATATAAGGAAATAATGCAGGGCGGAACCCTTGAATTTATTATGGGCGATACCCCCAACAAAAATTATGGTTCAAATAAACAAGACCGACCGGTTGACAATCTTTGCAACTGATAATTTTGCAATCAACTATTACACGAAATAAGTGTTTAGTTATTTATTTGGTTAAAAGTTTACGTAATTGAGTTTGCGTAAACTTTTTTTATGACCAAAATAAAACCTGATTAGTTTATCCGGTATTCTGCCATTCTTTACCAATTAACTTCAAACCACATCCTATTTCACATCATTGTAAAATTGTAAAATTTCGTTAAACCAATTACACAGTTCAGGTGTTAACATATTGCAATTAATTTCAGATAAAACATCCGCATATTTAGTAAATCAAAAAGCATATTAGTAAACAAAGGATGTTCCTCTAGTACGTTAACGAAATTTTTTTTCGTGAAATAATTATAACAACTATTATTTTTTTGATTTTTTAAATTAAACATAAAAGTTATAGTTATAAGTAATTTTTTAACTACCTTAAAAAACTAATTATGGATCTAACAACAACTTACCTTGGAATAAAACTAAAAAATCCAATCATTGCAGGGGCATCAAATTTTACTGCAAATCCTGAAACTGCCAAACTTTTAAACGATGCCGGAGTAGCAGCAATCGTTTACAAATCTCTTTTTGAAGAACAGCTTGATTTAGAGGCTGCTGAACTTGATGATGAACTCCATGCCTTTGATGAAAGGAATGCTGAAATGGTTAATATATTCCCACACATTGAACATTCGGGGCCTAAAGGTCATTTACTTGCTCTTAAAGCTTTTAAAAATGCGGTTTCGGTGCCTGTAATTGCAAGCCTAAATTGCCGTACTAATGAAAAATGGGGCGAATTTGCACTATTATTAGCCCAAACAGGAGTTGATGCACTTGAGTTAAACTTTTATTCCACCATTTCAGATAAGGGTAAAACCCCACAGGATATTGAACTGGAGCACATCGAAACTCTAAAAAATGTTAAGCAGAAGGTTAAAATTCCAGTTGCTGTTAAACTTAGCCCCTTTTATACCAATCCCATAAACTTTGTACAAACTCTCGATAAGGCAGGTGCCGATGGAATAGTTTTGTTTAACAGGTTTTTTCAGCCTGATATAAATATCTGGGAAGAGTCCCTTCAAATGCCATATAACCTTAGCCAAAAAGGTGACAATAGAAATACACTTAGATTTTTGGGAATTCTGTCAGGTGAAACAAAAGCCGCACTTTGTGCAAATACTGGTATTATTGAAGGAGACGATGTGGTGGCCGCACTCCTGGCAGGCGCTGATGCAGTTCAAATAGTTAGTGCATTTTATATGTTCGGCCCTAAACATGTCGAAAACATTCTTGGATCAATTAAAGATTGGATGACTAAAAAAGGTTATAAATCAATTTCTGAATATAAGGGAAAAATGTCAAAAAAAAATATGCAGGAACCTTTTGCATACCAAAGGGCACAATATGTTGACTTTTTAATGAAATCAAAAGATTTTGAAAACAAATATCCGGTTAAATAAATAACTATAGATCGTTAGACTTTTAGAATTATAGATGTTAGACAAAGGTAGGCTCTTGATTTTAAATACATTACAGACTTAGCGATCATAATTGTATGTATCCGCAAATCAATCAAATAAGAAGGTTTAACGAACTGTTAAACCCAAATTAATCTATAGGAGGCGAAGTATGAGCCGAACTATTTGATTTAATTGGGATAATCCCGATTTAGTGATTGTTTCAATTCCAAATCTTTGGAATTGATTACAAGCACTTTATCGATTATGCATTTTCAAATGCGTAATTTGGGTTAAAATAAAATAACCCTATTTTACTAAGGTTGGCGTTGATTGTTATTCTGAATTTTTACTTACAAAACACTTTTTTATTCAGAATTTGGATCAGGGCCAATTTTTATTTTTTAACAATTCAATTTCATTGCAAAATATAATAACAATCTTTAGCTCTTTTTTTGTATCACTGTCAATCTGGGACTTTCTGTGTATTAAAATATCAAATTCGAATATTATTACTTCAAAAAAGTAAAAATCAAAGTATAAAAAAATCTAAAAAATTCCCAAAATTTCTGTTTATTTGCATTACACGAAAATTTTTAACCTAAAACTTTCAAATAATTTATCAATACAATAAAATAATTATGGACAAGAAGCGTGTTTATACTTTTGGAAATGGCACTGCTGAAGGCAGGGCCGACATGAAAAACCTGTTAGGAGGAAAAGGTGCAAATCTGGCAGAAATGAATTTAATTGGTGTACCGGTTCCTCCGGGGTTTACTATTACAACTGATACTTGCACTGAATATAATCAGCTTGGCAGAGAGAAGGTTATAGAATTACTGGAAAAAGATGTTAAAAAAGCTGTTGCATTTGTTGAACAGTTAATGGGAACTAAATTTGGCAGTAACGAAAACCCATGTTTACTTTCGGTACGATCAGGATCAAGGGTTTCAATGCCCGGTATGATGGATACAGTTTTGAACCTTGGTATGAACGATGCAGCCTGTGAAGGATTAATTGCCCGTACAGGAAATGAAAGGTTTGCCTGGGATTCATATCGTCGTTTTATTCAAATGTTTGGAGGTGTGGTACTTGGCGTAGAAGCCCGCTCAAAAGAAGACCATGATCCATTTGAAGAGATTATTGACAAGGCCAAGCATAAAAAAGGTGTTGAAAATGACACGGAACTGGATGTTGAGGATTTAAAACAAATGGTTGCTGATTTTAAAGCAGCCTGTAAAGAATTTACCGGTAAAGATTTTCCTGATAACCCATGGGAACAGCTTTGGGCAGGTATTACCGCTGTATTCGACAGTTGGATGAACCCAAGGGCAGTATATTACCGTGCCATGAACCAATATCCTGAAGAGTGGGGAACCGCTGTTAACGTGCAGGCAATGGTTTACGGAAATATGGGAAATAATTCAGGTACCGGCGTTGCATTTACAAGAGATGCAGCAACAGGCGAAAATGTATTTAATGGCGAATACCTGATTAATGCCCAGGGCGAGGATGTTGTTTCCGGAGTTCGCACCCCTCAGCAAATTACCCTTGAGGGTTCATTAAGGTGGGCTGAATTGGCCGGCGTTTCTGAAGCCGAAAGAAAATCAAAATATCCTTCACTGGAAGAGTTAATGCCAGCCGTTTATGCTGAATTAAACAAAACCCAGAAAAACCTGGAAAAACATTACAAAGACATGCAGGACCTTGAGTTCACCATTCAGGACGGAAAACTTTGGATGTTGCAAACAAGAAATGGTAAAAGAACTGCAGCTGCAATGGTAAGAATTGCAATGGAGCTATTAAATGAAGGCTTAATTGATGAGAAAAAAGCAGTATTAATGCAAATTCCTTCCAAACTGGACGAATTACTTCACCCTGTTTTTGATACCGGAGCAATTAAATCGGCCAAAGTTTTGGCCAAAGGTTTGCCTGCATCACCCGGTGCTGCCACCGGACAAATAGTATTCTTCGCCGATGAAGCTACCGAGTGGGCTAAACAAGGTAAAACCGTAATTCTGGTGCGTGTTGAAACCTCCCCTGAAGATTTGGCCGGTATGGATGCTGCCAAAGGTATCCTGACAGCACGTGGCGGTATGACTTCCCATGCTGCTGTTGTTGCACGTGGTATGGGTAAATGCTGCGTTTCAGGGGCAGGCGCAATAAAAATTGATTACAAAACCAGGAAAATGACCATTGATGGAGTTCAGTTTAAAGAGGGTGACTATATTTCATTAAACGGGTCAACCGGCGAAGTTTACGAGGGTAAAATTGCAACTAAAGATCCTGAATTGAGCGGTTATTTTGGTGATATTATGAAATTGGCCGATAAATACCGTAAAATGAATGTTAGAACTAATGCCGAAACTGAAAGGGATTGCCTCGTTGCCAGAAAATTTGGCGCCGAAGGAATAGGTTTGTGCCGTACCGAGCATATGTTTTTTGAAGGTGAACGTTTAATAAGGATGAGGGAAATGATACTTGCCGAAAATGAAGAAGGCCGTCGCTCAGCGCTTGCTAAACTTCTCCCTATCCAGCGGAAAGACTTTAAAGATGTATTTAAAGCAATGGAAGGGCTTCCGGTTACTGTTCGTTTGCTTGACCCACCACTTCATGAATTTGTTCCCCACGAAGCTGAAAACCAAAAAGAAATGGCCCACCAAATGGGTGTATCGGTTGAAGTAATTAAACAAAAAGTTGATGACCTTCACGAATTTAACCCAATGTTAGGGCACAGGGGCTGCCGTTTGGGAATTACATACCCCGAAATAACCGAAATGCAGGCCAGGGCTATTATGGAAGCAGCTTTGGAACTTAAAAAAGAAGGTGTTAAAACATTCCCTGAAATTATGATTCCATTAATTGGTACTGTTAAAGAATTTAAACTTCAGGAAGAAATAGTCCGCAAAGTTGCCGATAAGGTTTTTGCTGAAAAAGGAGATAAAATTGAATACCTTGTGGGTACAATGATTGAAATTCCCAGAGCTGCACTTACTGCAAATGAAATTGCCGAAGTTGCTGAATTCTTCTCATTTGGTACCAACGACCTTACCCAAATGACTCTTGGTTATTCAAGGGATGATGCAGGTAAGTTCTTACCAATATATGTACAAAAAGGTATTTTAAAGGCTGACCCATTCCAGATTTTAGACCAGGATGGAGTTGGACAATTGGTTGAAATGGGCGTTTCAAAAGGACGTTCATCAAAACCTAAACTTAAAGTTGGTATTTGCGGCGAGCATGGTGGCGAACCAAGTTCAGTTGAATTCTGTCACAGGGCCGGAATGGACTACGTAAGCTGTTCACCGTTCAGGGTGCCAATTGCCAGGTTGGCCGCTGCCCAGGCCAACCTAAGGTAATATAAGGCCTTAACATTTATAAAGCCTCCCGGTTTTTCCCCGGGAGGCTTTTTTATCCCAAATTAATCACTAGGAAGCAAAGTATGAGCCGAACTATTTCATTTAATTGAGATAATCCCGATTTAGTGATTGTTTCAATTTCAAATCTTTGGAATTGATTACAAG
>JBBIVA010000042.1:0-27321 GCA_037439945.1 Marinilabiliaceae bacterium | reverse complement strand
TGAAATTGAAGATAATCGTTCAAAGTTTTATTAGAACATAATTTTTTGAAAAGAATTAAAAAGAGGCTGTCTCAAAAGTTTTTTAAAGCCTATTTGAATTGAATATTTGAAAAACTTTTCGGGTAGGAGTACGAATAAAAAGAGGGCGTCTCGGACTTTTGAGACGCCCTCTTTTTTTAAATAACCGGGTTTATTATCAGGTTTAGTGTTTAATTTAAGCCACTTACCTTAATTATGGCAGCTATATTTTTGAAGTATTCAGGATTAAAAAGAACTTATTACAAACACGGATTAAACCCTGTTTAATAAATCAGCCGAAAATTTTTCCAGAGAAATTTCCTTTTACCCAACCTGTGATAACAGCTTTTTAACCATGGCGGATATCTCTTTACCTTCAGCTTTACCAGATAAATCTGTGGAAGCTATACCAATTACTTTTCCCATATCTTTAAGAGAAGTTGCACCACAGGTTTCAACTATTTTCTTTATGGCCTCTTCGAGTTTTTCTTCAGATAATTGCTTTGGTAAAAAGCCATAAATTATTTCAGATTCCTTCTCTTCTTTATCGGCCAAATCGGCACGGCCCTGGGCAGCATAAATATTAGAAGAATCTTTACGTTGTTTTACCATTTTTTGTAAAATCCGTATCTCGTCAGCCCCAGATATTTTACCCCCTGCATTTTTTGCTGTTAAGGCTTCAAGTAATTCCTTCTTAATAGATCTGAGCGTTTCAAGCCTTAATTGTTGACGTGCTTTTAGGGCAGATTTTATTTCGTTATCTATAATCTCTATTAATGGCATAATTAATTTTAAGTTGAAAAATTGAGAAAAAACCTAATCAACATTGTCGTGTAAAAAACGGTTTCCTTTTATAATTTTCTGGTAACCCTGGCCATCATCAGTCAAAGAAAATCTTGAGACTTTATTCTCAGTTTTAGGCGATTTAGCATCATCAAAAACTATATTCCTTCTTTTGTATGCCGGAACATTTTCAAGTTGTTCAATTACTTTATCATCATTTATATCATCAGGATTAATGTTGCAATTATCCTGCGCTGACCGCTTATTAAAAACAAATGGTGCAATTTCAGTATCAACTGAGAAGGCATCGTCGGGAATTGATTTTGTAACAGGTTTCTCAGGGTATCCGTAAAGTTTATTTATTTTTCGTTCTTTTTCCTTGTCCAAATCATCAAAATTTACAACCCTTGGAGTATCAGCAGTATCTAATTCCAAACTATAATCTTCATCAAATGAGTTTTCTTTTTGGTTCTCCTTTTTAATATTTCCATTGGCATCAAGCTCAACCCTTATTACCTGATTTTTTGACGTCTGCAAAGCTGATTCAACCATATTTTCATAATTGAACCCTGTAGCTATAATTGTAACAACCACTTCATCATTAAGCTTACCATCATTACCCGTACCCCATATTATTGATGCCGGATGTCCAACCACTTCCTGAACATAATCTGTGATCTGGCCAACCTCATCCATTGTTATTTCATTAACCCCGGATGTTATATTCAATAAAATATTTTGTGCCCCGGCAATTTGGTTACTGTTTAATAAGGGCGATTCCAACGCTGCCTGGATAGCATCAATGGCCCTAAATTCCCCTTCTGCCCGGCCTGAACCCATTATTGCAACCCCGCTGTCCTTCATTACGGTTTCAACATCGGCAAAATCCACATTTATATATCCATGTACGGTAATAATTTCTGCAATACCCTTGGCTGCAGTGGCCAAAACATTGTCGGCTTTGGCAAATGCGTTACTTAATTTCAAATCCCCGTACATTTCACGCAATCGTTCATTGTTTATTATAAGCAGGGAATCAACATATTTTTCCATTTCAGTAATACCTTCAATGGCCTGGTTAATACGTACCATTCCTTCAAATTTAAAAGGAATTGTTACTATACCAACCGTTAAAACTCCCATTTCCTTGGCTGTTTTGGCAATAATTGGAGCAGCCCCGGTTCCGGTTCCGCCACCCATACCTGCAGTAATAAAAATCATCCGGGTATTATCTTCCAATACCCTTATAACATCATGAATATTTTCAATGGCTGCCTGTCTTCCTTTATCAGGTTTGTTACCTGCTCCCCGGCCCTGGGTAAGTGATTCGCCGAGCTGGATTTTTACTGGTACAGGACTGTTGGCTAAAGCCTGTGAATCAGTATTACACACCACAAAATTGACATCTTTAATGCCAAGACTGTACATATAGTTTACTGCATTACTTCCCCCACCGCCAACTCCTATAACTTTAATAATTGATGACCTATGTTGAGGTATTTCAAAATTTATCAGGTCTTCTGTCATAACTTCACCAACTTAAAAGATCTGCATAATCAAATCACATTTCCATATCTTTTTCGTCGAAAATCCCTGCAATACTTTTCTTTAAGTTTCCAAAAAGATCACCCGTAATATATCCGCTTTCCTTGATTGCTTTTGATTTTCGAGTTTGTGTCCTGGTATTTCTGGTTGTGGGTTCATCTTTTACTATTATCCCCCCTTCATCGCCATCAAATAATTTTTGTTCCAAAACCCTGGGGGTTGCATAAATCCCTGCACTTACCAATAACCCAACAGCGGTTGCAAAATGCGGCATTTCAGTTGCCGTTATCAATTCATCATTTTGCAGGTAATTATCGGGCTGGCCCATTCTAACATCGAGCCCTGTTTTTAGTTTAAATAATGGGGCAATATTTTTCAACAACGCCCCCCCACCGGTAACTACAATTCCGGCTCCAAGTTTGTCGTAAAATCCTGATGTATTTATATGATGGGCCACATAATCAATTATTTCTTCCATACGTGCCTGTATAATACAAGCAAGGTTTCGGAATGAGATTTCCTTGGGCTCCCATCCTTGTATCCCGGGAATGGCAACTACCATATCTTCCCTGGCCATATTGCCCATAGCAGAACCAAATTGTACTTTTAGTGCTTCGGCCTGTTTAAATAGAACTGAACACCCTTCCTTTATATCGTTTGTAACAACATTCCCTCCGAAAGGAATTACGGCTGTGTGCCTGATTATCCCATCATAGAATAATGCCAGATCAGTTGTACCTCCCCCTATATCTACCATAACAACTCCTGCTTCAAGCTCTTCTTCGGTAAGAACAGCGTGTGCAGAAGCCAATGACTCCAGTATAATTCCGGCTAATGTTAACCCTGCCCTGTGTATACATTTTTCAATATTTTTTATTGAAGCCATACGCCCAATAACAACATGAAAATTACCTTCAAGCCGATGCCCTGACATGCCAATGGGGTTTTTCTCACCCATTTCATGGTCAACACTATAATCCTGCGGAATAACATGAATAACCTTTTCAGTTGCATCTAAAGGTATTCGGTGACTATCACGAAGTAATTGATCCAGGTCAAAAGAAGATATTTCTTCATTGGGGTTAATAAATTTGTAGCAGCGGTTAGTTATGCTTTTCATTGAATAACCTGCCATGCCAACATATACATCAGGCATTTTAATATTCAACCTGTTTTCCAGTCCGCCTACGGCCTGACGAATTGCAACAACAGTTTCTTCTATATTTAAAATAACTCCACGTTTAACACCTGTGGATAAAGCCTTTTCAACCCCCAGCACTTCAATACGCCCGTTTGCATATTTACGCCCAACAACAGCTACCACTTTTGTGGTCCCAATATCAATAGCAGCAATAAGTTTGGACTCCTGGATCATTTTGTTTATTCTATTTCTTTTTTATTATTTTAAAAATTTCTGTTTGCTGAACAAATTACCTGGCCTTTAAATTTAAGATTAATAGCCCTGTATTTATTCCATTCTTTTGGATTTAACTCCCTGTAAAGCAACATCAGGTTATTAAACTTCTCTTCCAGTCTCTCTGAACTTCCTAAAAGTATCAGATGGTCACCAACTCTGGGAACCAATATATAATCATCATTTCTCCTTATATATATTTGCTCCATTTGAGCATTCCAAAAGGAATTGTCAACAATAAAACGGGCAACTTTTAACAAATCATCCTTATTATTTGGTATGTTACCGTTTACAACAAGTACCTTAGCGCTAAATCTACCTGAAACAGGAATAATAGTACCATTGTCATCCAGATAATAAGATTTATTACCACTAAATACTCTTATTATTGGCGCATGTTGTACAATTTTCACATTCAATTCACCAAATGCATTGTTAAAAACCTGGCAGGTTTTTACAGCCGGATGCTTTTCAATTGATGTTTCAATGGCTTCGTAATCAATATCCTTTATCAGCGTTCCAATAACATTAGGAAACCTCTTAATAATAATGTTCCTTATTTCCCTGCCGTTCACAAACTGGGCTTTAACACTGTCTGTTACGTTTACAACAACATTTGAACAAATCAATGTGCTGTTTTTTATGGAAACGAAGGCCATTATTGTTGGAAAGTACAAAATTAACAGCGTCCATATCAATATCTTGGATCTCTTTTTCATGGCTCTAAACTACCCAAACTTTCCACTTTAAATATAACTTTTTAATTGGTTTTGTGTTAATATTCAATTGTATTATTTATCAACACATTCAATCCTTTTTTGAACAGCTATTTTTTATTGAGGAATGAAATCAGCTTTTCCTTAACTTTTTCAACTTCCCTGTCAATATCACCGGCCCCCATTGTTACCACAACCTGAGGCTGATGGCCAGACAACATTTCCGTCAATTCATCAACAGTTATTATTCTGGCCGGAATATTCTTAACTTTGTTTAAAATAATTTGAGAGCTAATACCTTCAATAGGCAATTCCCTTGCCGGATAAATATCCATCAACAATAACTCATCCAGTTCACTAAGTGATGAAGCAAATTCATTTGCAAAATCGCGTGTTCTTGAGTATAAATGGGGCTGAAAAATACCTGTTAATTTATGTTTTGGATATATGGCCCTTATACTTTTTATGGTTGCTTTTATTTCTTCAGGATGGTGGGCGTAATCATCAATATAAACCAACCCTGGGGTGTTTAAATGAACATCAAAACGTCGTGATATTCCTGAAAAAAGTGGTAAGGCTTTTCTTATTTCTTCTTCATTAACGCCGTTTAACAGTGCAAGTGCACATGCACCAATTGCATTTTCTACGTTCAACAACCCTGGAATACCTGTTTCAAAGTTAATAAAAGTTCCAAATGGTGTTACAAGGTCAAATATACATTTGTTGTTAAAAACTTCTATATTAACTGCGTAAAAATCTGATTTTTCGGTTAGTGAATAAGTGTACACCTTAATGTTCCCTTTCAATTCCCATTTAACCGGTAATCCATTTTTAACAACTAAAATTCCATTGCTTATAATTTTACCTGCAAATGCGTTAAATGCTTCAAGCAATGATTCACGGTTACCGTATATATCAAGGTGGTCGGCATCAACGGATGAAATTAATGCGGAATGTGGGTTTAGGGTTAAAAAAGATCTGTCAAATTCATCAGCCTCAAGAACAACCCACCTGGAACTGCTGTTCCAAAGAAAATTGGTATTATAATTTTTTGATATTCCACCCAAAAAGGCAGTACACCCTACCTTACTTTGTGTAAACAAATGAGTTGCCATAGTAGAAATTGTTGTTTTACCATGAGTTCCTGCCACGCATACAGCTTTGGAGCCTGATGTTATCATACCCAAAACCTGAGAACGTTTATAAACCTGGTAATTATTATTTCTAAAATAGGTTAATTGCTTATGTGATGCTTCAACTGCAGGGGTATAAACAACAAGAGTTGACCCAGCATCCTTATAATCAGGTTGCAACAGTTTTAATTCGTCTGAAAAAATAACGTCAACACCTTCGGTTTGCAACGAATCGGTTATTACCGATGGGGTACGGTCATACCCGGCCACTTTCATTCCTTTTAAATGAAAATAACGCGCCAAAGCGCTCATTCCAATGCCACCTATACCCACAAAGAAAACCTGTTTTATTTTTTCAAATCCGTTCATAAACCCTAAAATATAAATTAATCAGCATTTGCCAGCTTTATAACATTTTTTGCAATTATTTCGTCTGATTTTTCAATAGCAAACTCTTTAATATTTTTTTCAAGCTCAGCAATTTTTTCATTATTATTAATAAGTTTTAACGCTTCAGAAAGAAGTTTTTGTGAACTGTCAGAATCCTTCACCATTATTGCGGCATTTTTTACCACAAGAGCCATTGCATTCCTTGTTTGATGATCTTCAGAAACATTAGGCGACGGAACTAAAATAACCGCTTTTTTCAATAAAGCCAGCTCACTAATAGTTCCTGCACCCGCCCTTGAAACAACAACATCGGCAACGCTATAGGCCAAATCCATTCTTTTTATAAATGGAACGACCACCAAATTGCTTAAGCCAAGTTCCCTGGTTGATTTTTCAATTTCATCAAAATATATTTTCCCTGTCTGCCAAATAACCTGTGTATTGCTTTCTTTAATATTCCTAACCTGATTAAGAATTCCATTGTTAATACTGCGGGCCCCTAAACTACCGCCAATTACCAGAATAGTTTTCAGTTCCGGGTTCAATCCAAAATAATTATAAGCTTCAATACTGCCTGTATTAACGGTCAGGTTTTGCCTTACAGGGTTTCCGGTGATAACAATTTTTGATGCATCAAAAAACCGTTCCATTCCACTATATGCAACACAAATAACTAAAGCTTTTTTAGCCAGAATCCTATTTGTTATCCCCGGAAAACTGTTTTGTTCCTGGATAAGGGTTGGAATTTTTTTAGAAGAGGCAGCCCTTAATACCGGACCACTGGCATACCCACCTACTCCAACCACAACATCTGGTTTAAACCCTCTTATTATGCTTCGGGCTTTAAATATGCTCGAGGCAAGTTTAAAGAAGAAGGTGACATTTTTAAGTGTTAACCTCCTTTGAAAACCTGCTACCGGCAAACCAATAATCCTATAACCTGCATCAGGCACTTTTTCCATTTCCATTTTACCCTTAGCGCCAACAAAAAGTATATCAACCTGAGGGTATAAACGGGTGAGTGCATCGGCAATTGCTATAGCAGGAAAGATATGACCGCCAGTTCCTCCTCCACTTATTATTACCTTTATAGTTTTTATCACTTTTTATAGTTTATATTTTAAACAAACCGTAATCAAATTAATCAAGGGTATCAGTATCCACTCCCCGGTGATTGGATTTTTCATTCTCTTTGTCCTCCATATTATGGCGACTAACACTTAATATAGCACCAAAAGCCACGCAGGTAAAAAGGACTGATGTAGTTCCCATACTTATCATTGGCAATGGCTGACCTGTAACAGGAAAAATACCAACTGCCACCCCCATATTAACAAATGCCTGCGATACTACCATTAATCCCAAACCTAATGCGAGAAAAGCAGGAAAAGTGCGATTGCTTGCCCTTACCAGTACTCCTACCCTTCCCAATAAAAACAAATAACTCAACAAAACAACCATTGCCCCAATCAATCCAAACTCTTCGGCTATTATGGCGAAAATAAAATCGCTGTAAGGATGTGGTAAAAAGTTTCGTTGAACACTGTTTCCGGGGCCTTTACCAAAAAAACCTCCCGATGCTATTGCTATTTTAGCCTGATCGGCCTGATAATTTGATGTTTTATCTTCCTCCTTTGGTGCATAATACTTTTCCATTCGGTTAGCCCAAGTTTTTGCCCTTGGCAAAAAATCAACCTTGGTGGCTAAAAAAAGTACCCCAACCATTAGGGCTACAACAATTCCGCCTGTACCGGCAATATATTTAAATGGTACACGACCAATATACAACATGGCTATTACCACACTCATTAGCAACAATGCGGTTGAAAGATTCTCACGAAAGATAAGGGCTACAACAATAAACGAGTGAATTATAATGGGTTGAAAAGCTTCAGATGTAGGTTTTCCATCTTTTTGATTTTGGGCCAAAACCTTTGCTACGTATATTATCAGGGCCAGCTTTCCCATTTCAGATGGCTGAAATGTAACACCCAATAAAGGTACTGTAAGCCACCTTGACGCCATATTTAGGTTTACCCCTGCTAAAAGAGTTATAACCAATAATAGAATTGAAGCATACAGGGCAATTATAGCATACTTTGAAAAATATCGGTAGGGCAGATTAAGAACATAAAGGATTATTCCGTATCCTACACAAATTGAAATCAATTGCTTAAACATATAATAGGAGGTATTGCCCCCCTGGTATTTGTAGGCCAAAGTTCCGGTGGCACTGTAAACAGCAAGTAATGAAACAATTGATAATATAACAATTATACCCCAAATTATTGGATCGCCCTTGGCATATTTTTGAATCAAATTTCCCATCTATAGTTTTATTACAATTTGATTTCCGGATTATTTTTCAAATTGGCAACACAGCTTTTAAAAAGCCTGCCTCTGTGTTCATAGTTATTAAACAAATCAAAACTGGCACATGCCGGCGATAGTAATATAACATCACCCGGATGGGCAATTTTTAAGGCTTGTATTATTGTATCCTCCATGCTTGATGACTCAATAATGGTTGGTACTTTACCTGAAAAATCACTTATTAACTTGCGGTTATCAAGGCCAAGACAAATTAAAGCCTTTACTTTATCTGAAACCAACCTGAACAGTTCACTATAGTCATTACCCTTGTCAACCCCCCCCGCAATCCATATAACCGGTTGATTCATACTATCGAGTGCATACCAGGTTGAATTAACATTAGTTGCTTTTGAATCATTAATGAATTTAACCCCGTTATGGGTTCCGGCATTCTCAAGCCTGTGTTCAACTCCTTCAAAGTTGCTGAGCCCACTTATAATATCATTTTCATTTGCTCCGGCAGCAATTGAAGCAATAGATGCCGCCATCCCATTATAAAGATTATGTTTTCCCGATAAAGAAATATCTTTAACCGGGATTTTAACAATCCGGTTTTTATACTCTATAACTAGGTTATCAGCATCAATATAGGCTGTTGCCTTTTTTTTAACTGAAAATGTTTCCTGCCCGGATTGTATATTAAAATGTAATAAATTCTCATTTATAACAGGATCATCCTTCCCAAAAATGAAAATATCATCCTTTACCTGATTTTGAGTAATTCTGAATTTAGCATTTATATAATTTTGAAATATATAATTGTATCTGTCCAAATGATCAGGTGTAATGTTTGTTAAAACCCCAACATTACACCGGAATTTGTTCATTCCATCGAGCTGAAAGCTGCTTAATTCAAGTACAACCACAGCAGGATCCCTGTTTATTATTGTTCGGGCAAGGCTGGTACCGACATTGCCGGCAAGTGCAACATCAAATCCGGCCTGTTTGAGTATATGGTAACACCATAAGGCTGTTGTTGTTTTACCATTACTACCTGTTATTCCTATCATAAACGCTTTTGAATACCGGCCGGCAAATTCAATTTCAGAAATTACCGGTATTCCTTTTTTGTGCAACTCAATTATTAAGGCAGATTTGTCAGGTATTCCAGGGCTTTTAATAACTTCCGATGCTTTAAGAACCCGATCCTGAGAATGCCCGCCCTCTTCGAAACATATACCGTTTTCCAGCAGTTCATTTTTAAATACATCCTGTATCTTTCCCAAATCCGAAACAAAAACATCAAGCCCTTTGGATTTTGCCAAAAGTGCTGCCCCTACGCCACTTTCACCCGCTCCAAGAATAACAATTCCGTTTCCCATTATTACCTTACTTTTAACGTAACTATAGTTAAAACTGCCAGAATAATTCCCACAATCCAGAACCGGGTCACAATTTTCGATTCGGTGTAACCCTTAAGCTGGTAGTGATGGTGTAAAGGCGCCATTTTAAATATTCTGCGTCCCTCACCAAACCTTCTTTTTGTGTACTTAAAATATGAAACCTGAATCATAACCGACAGGTTTTCAACCAGGAAAATTCCGCATAAAATTGGAATTAAGAGTTCTATCCTGATAAGAATTGCGAAAACTGCAATAATACCTCCCAGAGTTAAACTACCTGTATCGCCCATGAAAACCTGGGCCGGAAATGAATTGTACCATAAAAAACCGATACAGGCCCCAATAAAAGCACTCATAAATACTACAAGTTCTTCGGAATGTGGGATAAACATAATATTGAGATAATCAGCATATATTGAGTGGCTGCTGACATAAGCAAAAATACCAAGAGTTATTCCTATTATAGCTGAAACTCCTGTGGCTAAACCATCCAACCCATCGGTAATATTAGCACCATTCGACACAGCGGTTATTATAAAAATTACTGCCAGAACAAAAATAACCCATCCCCATGATTTTGCATTCTCTCCCATGAAACTAACCAAATAACTATAATCGAACTGATTGTTCTTGTAAAATGGGACATTAGTAACGGTTGCTTTAACATTTTCGGCAACCTTATTTGGTGTTACAGTTAATTCTGTTTGCTGATCGTGGGCTACAGTTTTTTGACGAACAACAACATCATTATTGAAGTAAAGAGTTAAACCTACAATTAATCCAAGACCTATTTGCCCAATAATTTTAAACCTGCCGGCAAGGCCTTTTTTATCCTTTTTGAAAACTTTAATATAATCATCCAGGAAACCAATCAATCCTAACCATAAGGTGGTTATAACCATTAACACTATATAAACATTATTCAAACGTCCGAATAGTAAAACAGGAATTAATATTGATGCAATAATAATTATTCCACCCATGGTAGGGGTCCCTTTTTTCTGGTATTGTCCTTCAAGTCCAAGGTCACGCACAACTTCCCCTATCTGTTGATGTTGCAATAACCTGATAAGCTTTTTCCCGAAAATTGTACCTATCAGCAGGGCTATTATTACAGCCATTCCTGAACGAAAAGAAATATACTGGAACATTCCGGCTCCAGGAAAATTTATTGATTGTAAATAATCGTACAGAAAGAATAACATATGCCTAATTTTTAGTGTTGATCAAAAAATTCCCTTATAATTTCCCTGTCATCAAAATAATGCTTTGTTCCTTTTATTTCCTGATATGTTTCATGCCCTTTGCCTGCAACAAGAATAATATCTCCTTTATTTGCCAAAGTACATGCTGTGCGAATTGCTTCACGGCGATTTGTAATTGCAAGCACTTTAATTTTTTCCTTAAACTCAACCCCATCCATCATTTGAGAAATAATAATATCAGGATCTTCGCTCCTTGGATTATCTGAGGTAAGTATAACCCTGTTGCTTCCTTTTACTGCTTCGGAAGCCATGAGTGGTCTTTTAAAAGGGTCCCTGTCACCGCCTGCACCAACTACGGTAATTAACTGATTCCCGGGCTTACGTATTTGGTTAATTGCCTCAAGCACATTTTTAATTGCATCGGGGGTATGGGCATAATCAACTACGGCTGTTACTCCGGTTGACGATCTGATTGTTTCAAACCTTCCATCTACCGGTGTTAATTTACTCAGCTCAATTAAAATCAAATCATTATCCCATCCAAGCATTGATGCGGCTCCATAAACGGCCAATAAATTTGCAGCGTTAAAACGTCCAATAAACGAAGTCCATAGTTCCTTTCCATTAATTTCAAGCTGCATGCCATCAAAAATACTTTCAATTATCCTGGCCCTAAAATCAGCCATTTCACGCAATGAAAATGTTTTCTTCATGGCCTGGCAATTCTGAACCATTACCATCCCATTTTTATCGTCAGTATTTACAAGGGCAAATGCGTTTTTCCCCAATCCATCAAAAAAAGTTTTTTTAGCTTTAAGATAGGCTTCAAATGTTTTATGATAATCCAAATGATCGTGGGTAATATTTGTAAATATGGCCCCTGTAAAATCAAGTCCGTTTATTCTTTTTTGATCAACCGCATGTGAGCTAACCTCCATAAAGCAATAGTCGCACCCGTTATCTACCATCTCTCTTATCAGCTTTTGTAATGTAAGGGCATCAGGTGTTGTATGGGTTGCTTCAAATTTGTTTTTATTTATATAAATGGCCACTGTTGAACAAAGGCCTGCCTTATAGCCCATTTTAAGTGCAAGTTCATAAAGAAGGGTTGCAACAGTTGTTTTTCCATTGGTCCCTGTAACTCCAATAATTTTGATTTTTTTGACCGGAAAATCGTAATATACTGCAGCAAGCAGTCCTAATGCGACAGCAGAATCAGCAACCTGGAGAAAAACAGTTCCGGGGTATTGGACTTCAGGAATATTTTCACATACCACAACCTTCGTACCGGCCTTTATTGCCATTTCAATATAATTATGCCCATCAACCCTGGTGCCCCTTGTGGCCACAAAAATAACTCCCGGCCCTGCCAGTCTTGAATCAAATGCTATTCCATTAATAAGATGATTAAAATCCCCAATCCTTCTTTTTATTTCCAAAGCTTTTATATATTGATCTAGCTTTTTCATTATACACTGGTTGATATAATACTAATCAAGTTTTAAAAATATTGTATTTCCTGCCCTATAAGTTGTTCCGGCTTTCAGCGATTGGGCAGTTACCCTTCCGACGCCCTGCAACTGAACATGTAAACCCATATTTTCAAGAATTGAAACCGCATCCTTTGCCCCCATTCCAATTACAGCCGGAACCAACCCTTTTGGCATAGGTTTAGGCTTTAATCCAATACCGGTTTCATTTGCAGTTGTTGAAACCCATTCTGTACTGAGATTATCGGCATCAAATGGAAAATCGAGTTTTTTATAAATAATTTTAAGACTCTCAAATGAGCCCCCTTTGCTATATGGAAAAACACCGTCAGCAATATCATCATTTGCATTCTCTTGTCTATTCATGCTTAAATCTGATGCATAAACCCGGTCTGAAATCTCCCTGAATACAGATCCGGCTACAACATTGCCATAATAAACGTTATTTGAAGGAGCATTAACAACTACTATGCATGAATATTTTGGGCGGTTGGCTGGGAAATAACCTACAAAAGAAGCCTGATATTCAATTTTTCCGGTTTTATATCCCTGTGTACCCTTAGCAATTAGAGCCGTTCCTGTTTTACCGGCAATACTGTACCTTTTGGTCTTAATATTTGATGCAGTACCGTTTTCCACTACTCCAACCAGTAACTGGTGAACCTTTTCAACTGTTGATCTTGAACAAATTGAACTTTTTAAAGTTTCAGAGGAGAATTTATCAACCATTTTTCCGTTTTTACTTAGTCCCTTTGCAAAAACTGGTCTTACCAGTTTACCCTTATTGGCAATTGCATTATAAAATGCCAAAGTGTGCAACGGACTCATCTGCACTTCATACCCGATTGACATCCACGGAAGGGTTACACCCGACCAGGTCCCATCTCCGGGGTATTTAATTACAGGTTTTCCTTCTCCCCTTATTTCAATTCCTAAAGGTTGGTTTAATCCCATTGAGTAAAGCGTTTCTACAAATTTTTTTGGATTACTCCTATAATGCTTATCAATTAATAATGATATGCCAATATTTGATGATTTCTCAATTATCTCCTTTACTGTTAACCACCCATATCCTCCCGGCTCACTATCACGCATAATACGGTCATAAAACCTGTGGGCGCCATTGCCTGTATTAACTGAATCCGTAACCCTTACATATCCATCCTCAATGGCAGCCATTAAAGCAAAAAGCTTAAAGGTTGACCCCGGTTCTCCATTTTCACCAATGGCATAATTAAAGTGGTCCTCAACGTAAACACCTTTTCCCTGCCTGTGAAGGTTAACAATTGCTTTAATTGCACCGGTTTTTACCTCCATTAGAATTGCAACCCCGTGATGAGCATCGTGTCTTATAAGTTGTTTTCGCAAAGAGTGTTCAGCAACATCCTGAATTGCAATATCAAGATGTGTGACCAAATCCAATCCGTCAACCGGAGCAACAATCTCTTCCGGAACCCACCGTCCTCCAATACGTTTCATTGAACTTACTCCGTTAATTCCCCTCAAAGGCTCATCAAATGCACGCTCAAGACCAATCATCCCACCTTTGCTGCTTTCACCAAATAACTTTCCTACAGTACGTGAGGCCAATGAGCCAAATGGGAGCTTACGCTGATCATACTGTTCAGGAATAAATCCGCTTTTATTACGGCCAAGCCTGAATAAAGGGAAGTTATTTACCTTTTGCAAATCGGTAAAGGATATACGGCGCGGATTAATCTGATAATATCTGCGCCCCTGTTGCCTGGCCAAACGTAACTCCTTTTTATATGCGGCGGGGCTTTTATCTCTGAAGAACCCTGAAAGTTTAATTGACAATGAATCAATATTACTATTAAAAACCTGATCGGTAAGTCCTTCTGCCAGCATATCCATGTGAAGTCTGTAGCTGGGTACCGAACAGGCTAATTTTTTTCCATTAATATCAAGAATATCACCGCGATTGGCTTCTACCACTGAATTATTGGTTTCAGTTTTTCGGGCCTTTTCCTTCCAGTTTTCAATGTCAAAAACTTTCAACAAAAGTAATTCTGCAATTATACGAAATGCTAAAACCACAAAAAAGAGGTACAATACCCCGAGCCGGAACATTATGGTACTTTTTATGGTCATTTTGCTTAACAATATTAATTAGTTAACATTTAAAACCCTGGGAGGCGTGGTTAAAACATCCAAATCGAGGCCGGCATCATTCACTCTCCTAACTACTTCAGATTGTTTGCTCATTTGCATTAACTCCGATGATGTAGTGATAGCCTCATATTTTAACTCCTTCACTTCGCGCGTAAGAACAAGGTGTTCCTTAAGCAAGGCCTCAACACTGTAATGGTTGTTAATGTAAACAAAAGCCAGAAACACCAGAAAGAAAAAGTACTTACGATTATTCCTCAGCATTTCATTATTCAATACCTGGCCATTTAAATAGTAGCGAATTGATAACCCTGATTGACCCTCATTTCCCTCAGGTTCAAAATCACGCAATCCATTAGCTTTATTTTTCTTCCAAAATGCCATATAAATTATTTTACAACAAACTTTTTACCTTTAAATTATAATATTTATATATCATCAGGTTCGTTCAGCAACTCTTAACCTTGCACTTCTTGCCCTCGGGTTTTTTTCTATCTCATCATCGGCCGGAACTATCACCTTCCGGTTAATAGCAGAGAAAGGAACCTTATATCTTCCATATAAATCCGTTTCAATCTCAGATTTATGAACATTTCCTGTTTTTATAAAATTTTTGACCATTCTGTCTTCCAATGAATGATACGAGATTATCACTAACCTTCCGCCCGGCTTTATTACATCTGGTGTTACAACAAGCATTTCTTTTAAGGCATCAATTTCACCATTTACTTCAATCCGCAGGGCCTGAAAAACCTGCGAATAATAACGGGAAGCATCTCTAAGGGGTGCATATCGTGAAGCTATATTTTTTAAATCGTTAGTGGTTCTAAATAAACCTGACAAACGGTAATTAACCACATCATTGGCCAAACGATAGGCAGACGGAACTTCACCATATATTTTAAATACCCGGGTTAGTTCATCTACCGAATATGTATTTAAAACAGTAGCTGCATTTAACTGGATATCCCTGTTCATTCTCATGTCCAAATCACCATCAAAACGGAATGAAAAACCGCGACTGGCTTCATCAAAATGATGTGATGACACTCCCAAATCGGCAATTATCCCATCAACTGGCATTAAATTTAAATAATTAAGAAAATGGTATAAAAATCTGAAGTTATGCCTGACAAATAAAACTCTATCATCATCAATTCTGTTGGCCCAGGCATCCTCATCCTGGTCGAAAACAATTAACTTACCCTTTTCAAGCCTTTTTAAAATGGCTTTGCTATGGCCCCCGCCTCCAAAAGTAAGATCAACATAAGTACCATTTGGCATAATATTTAACCCTTCTATGCCAGGTCCAAGTAAAACCGGAATGTGGTACTTTAAATCCATATTCAACAACTGAAACTCTATTTCTCATCAATTTTTCCTAAACCCATAACAGATTCAGCCAATCCTGCTATTCCAACCTGGTTATCCACCATTTTATTATAAGCCTCTTTATCCCATATTTCAATATAACGGTCTATACCAACCAATATAATTTCTTTTCCACAACCAACCTGGTCCATTAACCGGCGTGGCACAAGAAAACGACCGTTACCATCAAGGGTCATTTCGGCTGAACCCAAAAAAAAACCTCTTAAGAATAAAGCATGATTATGGTTGTAATTATTGGTCCGTTCTCTTAGCCTTTGAAGTTCTTCTTCCCAATGGCTGTAAAGATACAATACCAAACAATTATCAAACAGGTGTTTTTTAACAACAAACCGTAATTCTTCCTTTCCTGCTGCTTTTTTAAAAGCGGCAGGTAACACAATGCGGCCCTTATCATCGGTACGGCATTCAAAATCACCTATAAATGTTACCATTTGAGTAAAGATAATTTCATGTAAAAGTAATACAAAAATTTACCACAATCAACCACTTTACCCCACTTTATTGCACAATATTTTAAAAGCTTTATTTATGGGTATTTTAAGTATACTGAAACAAAAAAACTAGATAATTTAGTATTATTGGGGGGCCAAAACTATAATTTTGCAAATATAAATCCTTACATAAAACAAAAAAAACTGATATCAGATGATTCATTTTTTAATGTTGATTTTAAATTTCCAAAAATGAAAATATTCTGATCTTTTGTTTAATTTGGGAAAGTTTAAAAAATAATTTTTTGATAATCCTTATAATTCATTAATTGTGGAAAACAATAATTTAGAACAACCAGAAAAAAGGCCAAGGTTACTTATTGATATTGAAAGGGTTTTTGAAGAGAAAAACCCTAATCTGTTAAAAATAATTCCTTCATTTATAATTAGTTATTTAAAAAGAATTACTCATCAGGAAGCTATTAATGATTTTATTAATAAAAACAGGGATAAAAAAGGATTGGAATTTTCAACTGCTATATTGGAAGGATTTGGTGTAAAATATAAAACATTGGGTTTTGAAAATGTTCCTGATTCAGGCCGGTTCTTGTTTGCATCCAATCATCCCTTGGGTGGAATGGATGGTATAGCTTTAATTAATGCGGTTGGTAAAAAGTTCAATGATATTAAATTTCCGGTTAACGACATTTTGATGAACATAAAGGGACTTGACAACATTTTTATACCCATTAACAAGCATGGGGGGCATTCAAGGGATGCAGCACGTCAAATGGATGATGCCTATAAATCGGAGTCGCAGGTACTGATGTTTCCTGCGGGACTGGTTAGCCGTAAACAAAAAGGTAAAATTGAAGATTTGGAATGGAAAAGGAGTTTTATAAAAAAATCGGTTCAATATGAAAGAGATATAATACCTGTTCATATAACCGGCCGTAATTCTGACTTTTTTTATAATCTTGCCAAGTGGCGAAAACGATTGGGGATTAAATCAAATATTGAGATGCTTTACCTTGCTGATGAATTTTACAAACAAAAAGATCAGGTACTTACAATAAGATTTGGGAAACCTGTTAAATGGCAGACATTAAATTCTCCTAAAACTTACTTTGAGAGTGCGCAAAAAATAAAACGAATGGTTTATGGCTTAGCAAAAAACGGTTAATTTTGCATAATTATTTCAAAAATAATATTCGAATTAATGAATTTAATCAAACCTGTTATACCACCTATACCCCGACCAAAAATTGAATCGGAACTAACCCGCGAGCGATTTGTCAGAAATACCAATAAGGGGCAAAACAAAATTTATGACTTTTCGGCCCCCGAAGCTCCAAATTTAATGCTTGAGGTAGGAAGGCTAAGGGAACTTACATTCAGGGCCGCAGGGGGAGGTACCGGAAAAGAGATTGATGTTGACCCATACGATACAAATGAAGTGCCCTACCGCCAGCTAATTGTCTGGGACCCTGTTGATAAAGAAATACTTGGGGGTTACAGATATATTATGTGCGACAAGATAAAACCAAACCCGGAGGGACATTTTGAGCTTGCAACTTCGCATATGTTCGGTTTTTCAGATGAATTTATCAAGGATTATCTGCCATATACAATTGAGTTAGGGCGCTCATTTGTTCAACCACATTACCAATCGAGCAAAGCCGGGGCAAAAAGTTTGTATGCCCTTGATAATTTATGGGATGGATTAGGCTCGCTAATGGTTAACCATCCACACATGAAATATTTCTTTGGTAAAGTTACGATTTACACTCATTACAATCTTGAAGCCCGGGACCTTATCAGATCATTTATGGATTTATATTTCAGCGATAAAAAAAATCTGGTTACCCCATTTAATCCGGTAAAGTCACATATCAGCCAGGAAGTAATAAATAGCCTTTTTACAGGAAAATCATTTGCTGATGATTATAAAGCATTAAGTAAAAGGGTTCGTGAATTGGGAGAAAACATTCCACCTTTGGTTAATGCCTACATGAGTTTATCGCCATCAATGAAAACATTTGGCACGGCTGTTAATGATGATTTCGGTGGAGTTGAAGAAACCGGCATAATATTAACAATAAAAGAGTTATATGAAGCCAAAGTAAACAGACATGTTAACACTTACAATCCAAATGACCCTCATGATTGACCGGCTATTTTTTTGTCGGGTTAATAAAAATACTAATTAAAAGCGAGCCGTTCAGTGAATTTATTTGCTGTGCGGTTTTTTTCTTTTTAGTTATGCCTATCTTCATAAAACCAAATTTAGTGTAACTGGTTAGATAAATTAATGAATTCAATAAAAGCCGCTAATCATGGCAATTAAACGGAATAACAAATGAAAGAATTTGATTTAGTGATAATCGGGAGCGGGCCGGCAGGTTTTTCAGGAGCAGTACGAGGTGTTGATTTTGGGATGAATGTGTGCCTTATTGAAGGCGGACATTTGGGAGGAACCGGAATTATGAACGGTGCTTTAACTTCAAAAACCATGTATGAATTATCACTTGATTATTCTATAGCTGCAAGAATTGACAGGGGATACAGAGCAAGTGGACTTACAGTTGATTATACAGAGGTAAGAAATACCATAATTAAAGCTGCCAAGGAAAAACAATACCAGATTCGCAGCCAAATTGAAACTTTTACAAGAAACCTCATATCAAACGGAAAAATTACTTTAATTTATGGTATTGCGGAATTTATTGATTCACATCAAATAAAAGTTAAATCACTTGATGGAGAAGAAATTGTAAAAGGCAAATTTATTTTAATAGCAACCGGATCAAAACCACGTGAGTACAATGGAATTGATGTGGATGGTAAAAGAATAATTAATTCAGAAGGAATTTTATCGCTTGAGCATTTCCCTCAAAGGATGTTAATTATTGGTTCGGGGATAATTGGTTGCGAATTTGCCACTATATTTTCAAATTTTAAACAAACCGAAGTTCATCTTCTCGACCGGGCCAACAGGGTTTTACCCTTTGAAGATGATGATATAAGTAATTATGTTTCGGCAAATCTTGAAAAAAACGGGGTAAAAGTGCACCATACAGCACAACTAAGGGAGATACACAAACATCCTGATCATCTTGAAGTTATACTGGACTATGACGATGGGCACAGCAAAGTTCTGGAGGTTGATGTGGCCCTGATTTCAATAGGCCGTGTACCCAATATTGAAGATTTAAAAATTGAAAACGCCGGAATTAAAGCAACAAACAGGGGAACTGTAACAATTAATGGTAATTGTCAGGTTATAATTAACGAAAAGCCTGGTCATATATATGCTGCAGGTGATATTACCGGACATGCA
Source organism: Marinilabiliaceae bacterium (assembly GCA_037439945.1). Lineage (GTDB taxonomy): Bacteria > Bacteroidota > Bacteroidia > Bacteroidales > Marinilabiliaceae > CALEUX01. Next base: position 7,618 of record JBBIVA010000042.1, on the reverse strand, counting down.
CAATTGTATAGCGTTGCTGAATTGCAGGGACGCAAGGCTGTTGAAAGAATGGCCGGAAAAACAGGTTATCCGCTCGATTATTCTCATATGAGCACATTAATGTTTTTTAAACCTGAAGTGGCGGCAGTTGGTGCAAATGAAAAAACATTGCAACACCAAAAAATTCCTTACAGGGTGGCATACTATTCAAACGAACTCATTAACAGGGCCATTGCCATGAGGAGTACTACAGGTTTTATTAAAATAATGGTAAGCATTGACGATAATCACAGGATTTTAGGGATGAGGGCATCAGGACCGCAGGCATCAGCTTACATTGTATCGGTGGCCCATTTAATTAATCAGGGTAATAGCCTGGGTGAGGTTTTAAAAATATTTTATCCCCATCCAAGTGTGGCAGAAGGGATACAGGAGTGCCTGCGAATGATTGGCAACAGGTCGGTATTTAAACCTGAAGCATTCCCACAATCAATATATATTAGGGAATGGAGGCCTGAAGAACCATAAACTTCCAAGGAAAAAAATAATTAGCCTATATTAAACCGATAACCAATGGGTAAAAAAAGAAGGATTAACCGGACATTTTTTTGGGGTACAACAATTATTGCCCTGTTGGCCGTAATTATATTATTAATGCCATCTTATTTAAAAAAAGCCATTATTTATGGTCACTCGGGTATTTATGATTATAAAATTTTTTATAACCGCCAGGTACAAACCGGTAAATCAACCCCATACCCCGATGCAAAAAATTATAATAGCACAATTCCACAAAAGCATTTTACCGACTCAATAGAGTTACTGGGTACAACAGAATATCTAATTGTTAAAAACGATTCAATATTATATGAATACCTCTCTCCGGATAAAGCTAATTCAGAGATCAGCAATTCATTTTCGGTTGCAAAAAGCATTATTGGGCTTTTAATTGGTTGTGCTATACAGGATGGATATTTAGAAAGCGTTAATGATTCAATTGATCAGATTTTACCTGAATTGGTGAATTTAAAAAACAAAGGATTAACCATATCACACTTATTAACCATGAGTTCAGGCAGTGACTGGGATGAACAATACAGTTCAGCTTTTTCAATAACAACCAAGGCTTATTATGGAAAAAACATTGACAAATTAATGGCATCAGTTAAGGTTGTTAATGAACCGGGTAAAATATTCAAATATAAAAGTGGTGACACACAGCTTTTAGCAATGATATTAGTTAGGGTTACAGGGAAATCAATTTCACAATATGCCTCTGAAAAACTTTGGCAACCACTTGGAGCAGAAAAAAATGCTTTATGGTCGTTAGATAAGGAAGATGGGATGGAAAAGGCTTACTGCTGCTTTAACAGTAATGCCCGTGATTTTGCCAAATTGGGGTCACTTTTACTTAAATCGGGGGAATGGAATGGTAAGCAAATTTTACCAAAGGATTACCTTTTTGAATCAATTACCCCTGCAAATTACTTACTCAACGAAAAAAACAAACCATTATCCTATTTTGGATACCATTGGTGGATTTTGAATTACCGTGGTTTTACCATTCCTTATGCAAGAGGTTTGCATGGTCAATATATTTTTGTTTTGCCCCATAATAATTCAGTAATTGTGAGATTGGGACATTTCAGGAGTGATCAAAAAATTAACGATCACCCACTTGATGTGTACACCTGGATAAACATGGGATTAAGTTTAATTGAGAACTTTTAATTTCAAATCCTTATCAATAAGCCCTTTTGTTTAATCCCTCAATATAATTTATATATGAGGTGTTAACAACTTTATTACCGCCCGGTGTTGGGTAATTACCTGTAAAGTACCAATCACCCTGATCGTTAGGACATGCTTTGTGAAGGTTGGTTACCGATTGAAAAACTATTTCAACTTCTGCATCAATATTTTTAGGTTTAAGCATTTCGGCAATTTTTTCAGATATTTGCTCATCTGCAAAGGGTTTATATATTTCCTTTATATAGTTAACCATCTCTTCCTTGGGCAAATTTCGTTGCGATTTGCATTTTTCATATACATCCCTGATTATATTCTCTTTGCCAGTATCTTTTAGAAGTTGTATTGCTGCCGAAAATGCACAGAAATCACCCAATTTAGCCATATCAATTCCATAGCAGTCAGGATACCTGATTTGCGGAGCCGACGAAACAATTATTATTTTTTTAGGGTGCAAACGGTCAAGTATCTTTAAAATACTTTTCTTTAAAGTTGTTCCCCTTACAATGCTGTCATCAATAATTACCAGTGTATCAATGTTATTCTTTACAATTCCGTAAGTAACATCATAAACATGCGCCACAAGATCATCCCGCGATGTGTCATTGGTAATAAAGGTCCGCATTTTGACATCCTTAACAGCAATCTTCTCAACTCTGGGCTCAAGTTCGAGAATTTTCTGAATTTTATCAGGCGTGGGGCTAATGCCCAGTTCAGAAATGCGTTTAACCCTCCATTTCAACAGATATTCACGTACCCCTTCCATCATCCCGTAAAAGGCAGTTTCGGCTGTATTCGGAATGTATGAGAAAACAGTATTCACAAGGTCATACCCAACCATATCAAGCACTTTGGGGGCAAGTAACCTTCCCAATTCCTTCCTTTCAAGATAAATAGCCTTATCACTGCCCCTCGAAAAATAAATGCGTTCAAATGAGCACGACTTTCTTTGTTGCGGTACGCTTACCATTTCAATAGATACACGGCCGTCTTTTTTTATAATAAGGGCATGTCCGGGCTGTAGTTCCTTTACATCATTGGCCTTAACATTAAAAGCGGTTTGAATAACAGGTCTTTCCGAGGCCACAACAACAAATTCATCATTGTAAAAATATGATGCCGGACGAATTCCCCATGGATCTCTGGTTACAAAGGCATCACCATGACCAATGAGGCCGGCAATAACATACCCTCCATCCCAACGGCGACTTGATCTCTCAAGAATTTTTCTCACATCAAGGTCTCTTTCAATAAATCCGGAAATTTCCTTATTGGAAAAACCTTCATTTTTAAAATGCTTGAAAAGCAACTGGTTTTCTTCATCCAGAAAATGTCCAATATTTTCAAGAATAGTTACTGTATCTGTAAAATCTTTTGGATGTTGTCCCAAATCAACCAATGCATTAAATATTTCATCAACATTTGTAAGATTAAAATTGCCGGCGAGCACTAAATTGCGCGACCGCCAGTTATTCTCACGCATTACAGGGTGAACATGTTCAATGGATGATGCCCCAAATGTTCCATATCGCAAATGCCCAAGGTAAAGTTCCCCTGCAAAAGGAATATTTTCTTTTGCCCAAACCGCATCATTTAATAATTCATGGTTGTGATCATTATTGTTTTCAAAACGTTTAAAAACCTGTGAAAACACATCCTGTATGGGATTGTCCTTATTCGACCGCTCACGGGCGAGGTATTTTTTACCCGAAGGCTGATCAATCTTTAAACTTACAACCCCAGCCCCATCCTGACCACGGTTGTGCTGTTTCTCCATTAAAAGGTAAAGCTTATTTAACCCGAACTTCCAGGTTCCATATTTTTCCTTATAATACCCCAAGGGCTTTAAAAGCCTTATAAGCACAATACCACACTCATGTTTAACCTGATCACTCATATTAGGAATTGAAAAAAATTAAAACTAAAACAAAATATCGGAAAATTTATTTTAACCCATAAATATTGAACATTACAATCACCATCAAATAACACCGGTTATGAACAAGTTTGCGCCAACTGCTTTTAACCTTTTCTTGTTTTAGTAACTGGTGTAAAAAATAAACCCGCACTCAGCGGGTTTCATCTACTCAAAATATTCTGGTTTAATTCCGGAATCGCGCACTGCATAACTATTTGGGAATATTCCCCGAAGTTTCCTCAACAACAAAAGCGATTCATGTTTATGACGAAAATACCCAACCCTGACATTCCAGAAAGGGGCTTTATATTCAACGGTAACTTTTTCGTTGGGGAAAGAAGATAACAATTTGCCTCTTACGTTCTGTGCCTCCTGCCTGGCTTTTGACCCTGTTCCCGAATATATCTGGACCCTATACCCCTCTACTCCGGGAGAATTTTGGTTCATTTCTACAAACAGCAACAATGACTGCTCAATAGCCTGAGATTGCCTTATGCTAATTTGCCCCTGATCGCCCTTTCTTTCCTGAACTTCAACAAATGGGTTAACAAGGTTAGTTTTACCTGTTTGCTGAGCCAATAACACAAAATGCAAAAAGAATAAAACAGGTAAGAGAAGAAAAGTTTTCCTCATTGTTTTTTTTTGCAAATATACAGCTTTATTCTCTTTCGGGAACAACTAAAACAGGAAGATCTGAAAGATTTAGCAATTCATTTGCAAACGGCCTGAATAGTGACTCAAAGGGATTTATTGTTTTTCTTACGGGAAGGGTAATAAAAGTTACTTTATGTTGATGTGCATAGTCCAATAAATCCCTGGCGTTTTTATCTTTTTCTAAAATAAAACTTTCAAATTCAAGGTCAGTATTTTTCTTAAAAAAACGTTCAACCTGGTAAACATAGGAATTTATTCTACCCGGAATGAGCCACCTTGAGCGCGCATTTACACCAACGGTCAACACCTTTGCGTTCATAATCCTGGCAAAACCTGCAACCTGGGGAACTATTCTTCTGCTTACTTTTTCATAATCTATAATAACCAAAACCTTTTGTTCTTTTTTCAGTTTCATTTCAGCCCTTACAGTTAATACCGGACATGGAGCATTAGCCACCAACCTGTATGCATTACTACCCACCCATCTGTCTTCGAAGCCTGAAACACCATGGGTCCCTACAACAATTAAATTTGAATCGTCATAATGTGCCTGATTTGCAATTTCGCGTACAACATTACCTTCACGTATTTTAAAATCAATTTCTCCATTCTGGACTATATACTTTTCTTTGGCCCTACTAATCAGATACTCCATGAAAGATAAATCGTGATCAGCCAAAAGTAAATCTGGGTTATTCTTTGCAAATGGAGGATAATATTTAAGTCCGGTTCGCACATGCATTAAACGCAGGTCTGCTTGTATAAGGTTGGCTATCATAACTGCCACGTCAAGTGCAAAAACAGAGTCTTCTGAAAAATCTATTGGTACCAAAATGCGTTTCATAAAAAAATGGTTTATAAATGGTGTAAAAAACCTTGATTGACAATATAATTTATTACATCAAAAAAACAGACATTTTAAATAATTACCCATCCAGCAACTCATTAATTGTAAACTAAATAATATTAGCATTTTGTACGACCCATTAATGAATAAAGTTATAATAAAAGTTATGAGTTTTTTTAAATAAACAGTTTTAATTAAAACAAAACTTAATTTGCCCAACTTATGTTTTTAAAATGTATGAAAGAATATTGTGGGAACAGAAGTTTTTTGCGATTGTTATCTAAAGATTAACTTTGCACACTAAAAATTTGAATTTATTATGACAAACAAAAATAAATTACTAAATATCAACACTATTCGCCCTGCAACTACAGAAAAAAGCCAAAAAAAATTATACATTGAGACCTATGGGTGTCAAATGAATGTTGCTGACAGCGAAGTTGTGGCGTCGGTTATGGAAATGGATGGTTATGGTGTTACCTATGATTTCAGGGAAGCAGATGCAATTTTTTTAAACACATGCTCAATACGCGAAAATGCCGAGCAAAGGGTTTTAGGTCGCTTAAGTGAATTACTTGCCCTTAAAAAGAAAAAACCGGAACTGATTATTGGTATAATTGGCTGTATGGCCGAGAGAGTGCAGGAGAAACTTTTTAGTAAAGGTGCAAATATTGTTGCAGGGCCCGATTCCTATTTAGACCTTCCTAATTTGGTGGGAATGGCTGAGCAGGGACAAAAAGCTATTAATGTAGTACTTTCGCAGGATGAAACTTATCAACAGGTTATGCCTGCCAGACTGGGTGGAAACAGAATTTCAGGTTTTGTAAGTATAATGAGGGGATGTAATAATTTTTGCTCATATTGTATTGTTCCCTACACTCGTGGGCGGGAAAGGAGCCGCGATCCGGAAAGTATTTTATCCGAAATATTAAATCTTACCCAAAACGGCTATAAAGAAGTTACACTTTTGGGCCAAAATGTAAACTCTTACAATTATAGTCATTCAGAAAAACAAAATATTTCGTTTTCGGATCTATTAAAAATTACGGCCGAAAGGTTTCCGGAAATGAGGATTAGGTTTACAACATCGCATCCGAAAGATATGAGCGATGATACTCTTAAAATAATGGCAACCTTTAAAAATATCTGCAAACATATTCATTTGCCATTACAATCCGGAAGTGACCGGATCCTTGATTTAATGAACCGGAAATATTCTGCTGAATGGTATATGGGCCGAATTGAATCAATCAGAAAGCTTATGCCTGGTTGCGGTATTTCTACGGATGTATTTTGTGGGTTTCATTCCGAAACTGAAGATGACCATAATCAAACACTTGAATTAATGAAGAAAGCAGCGTTTGATTCTGCTTTTATGTTTAAATATTCGGAAAGACCGGGAACTTATGCCAGCAAGCATTTGAATGATGATGTTCCGGAGAAAATAAAAGGCAGGCGATTACAGGAAATTATTGACTTACAAAGCAAATTGTCTGCCACAAGTAATAATAACGATATTGGTAAAACTTTTGAAGTTTTGGCAGAAGGAACATCCAGAAAATCAAAAAATGAACTTTTTGGCAGGACCTCCCATAATAAAGTTGTGGTTTTCCCAAAAGGAGAATGGAAAACAGGCGATCTGGTTATGGTTAAAGTTATCGGTGCTTCACAAGCCACTCTTACGGGTACCCCGGTTTAAAAATATTCCGCATAAATTTATCTAATTGGATTTGATAATTTTAACAAAACCCTTTTAATATAGTTTATTTAATCAAATTATTTTTTGCCATAAATATCAGGCAGGTTATTTTCTGGAAGTTACAAACTGATTAATAACACTAATTAAAACATTCATTTTAATAAACAATAACTTTCTAAACTATATGAATAAAAATGTAAAAGATTTCAGGGAATATCGCCAAAAAATGAACGAGCGGATTTTATCACAGGATAACCTTGTAATAAAACGGCTATTTAATTTGGACACAAATACATATGCAGAAGGCGCATTACCTGTGAAGGTTAAGGAAATGCTTGGTTTGGTAAGTTCAATGGTATTACGATGTGACGATTGCGTAAAATACCATCTTGAAAAGTGTAAGGAAGAGGGGATTACGACAGAAGAAATTATGGAGGTTTTTGCTGTAGCCAATATAGTGGGAGGAACAATTGTTATTCCACATACCAGAAGAGCTTTGGAATATTGGGATTCATTATAAAATGTCAATGCAATAAAATATCATCAGAGAATGGTTTGGGTATATCTCATATGAAAAAATTATTGCTTGAATATTTTTACCGGATAATTATTAAAGCATCTGATCCCAAATTATAAGAGGTTATATGGCAATGTGTAAAGGTTGATAAATCTGACAGGCTTTTAGTACATCAGGGGTTTCTTAATTGAACCCCTTGTAGTTTTAAACCCAAATTTGTCTTTAGCCATTTTTTCTAATGACCGTCATTAGAAA
>JBBIVA010000041.1:6751-27872 GCA_037439945.1 Marinilabiliaceae bacterium | reverse complement strand
TAAATCCCCTAAAGGGGACTTTACAAGATGCCCTGGAAATTCCCCCTTCAGGGGGGTTAGGGGGTAGAATGAGTAGCAATGAATTTTCTTAACTAAACGACATTGGTTGTTAATTATTAATTTAAAACCAAAGTGAACAAATATACGTTTAAAAAAAGGCCGCTTTTAACTAAATTACAAATAGTAAAAAAGTTAGGTGTTTATAACCTGATAAAGGAGGTTATTTGATATAGATAGCAGAAAAATAATTAGTTATCCTGTAAAATTTTAAAATTAATTGGTTAACTAATTTCATAATAAATATTTTATTTTGGGTTTACAAGCCAGGTAGCGCAAATCGCATTATCAATTTTGAATGCCTGAGCCAGGGTATAATTAAAAAAAGTGGGGTTACCGAAAATCAAATACTATGATTAAATACAAAATACTTATAGTTGAAGACAATGAAACTGATGCTGATTTGGCTGAACGGGAGATTAAAAAAACATTTCCTGACTGTGTTTTTATGCGTGTTTGCAATAAACCCGGATTCATAAATGCATTGGAAACTTTTAATCCCGATGTAATAGTTTCTGATTATAGCATGCCAGCATTCAGTGGAATGGAAGCTTTAATGATAACCCTTGAAAAAAAGCCTGTTACGCCATTCATAATTTATACCGGATCACAAAACGAAGAGACGGCAGTTGAGTGTATGAAAGCAGGGGCTACCGATTATGTTTTAAAAAATAACATCATTAGGCTTACCCCGGCAATTGAAAGAGCAATAGAATTAAGAAATATTAAAATTGAAAAAAGCAAGGCCAATAAAGCTTTGGTTGAAAGTGAATCAAAGTTCAGGGTTTTACTTGATTCGGTTGATAAAATATCAGTAAAAGGGTTTGACCCAAATGGTATAATAAATTATTGGAACAATGCCAGCGAAAGAATTTATGGATTTTCGGCTAAGGAGGCCATAGGTAAAAGCGTGATTGATTTAATAATTCCTGAAGAAATAAAGGATGATGTTACGAAACAGATAAAAATAATGGCCGAAAATTACGGAGTTTTGCCCCCTGGTGAAGTTTTGGTTAAGAAAAAAGGTGGTGAGAGAATTTTTGTTTTTTCAAATCATGTAGTTTTAAAAACATCTGAAGGGCCTGAGTTTTATTGGTTAGATGTTGACCTTACTGAAAGAAATAATGCGATAAATGAAGTAAAACAAAATGAGAAACGGCTTCGCAGCCTTGTGACAATACTTCAGAATTTATCAGATGGTGAACACAATATTTTAGAGATTGCCGTTGAAGAGGCATTAAAAATTACATCGAGTAAACTTGGATTTATTTTTACGTATAACGGAGATTTTAAAAATTTTGTGGTTAAGACCTGGTCCAAAAGTATAAAAGATGTTTATAAAATTGATGATCCTCAAATATTGGAGGAACTTGAAAACGATGAATTATGGAGTAGGGCAATAATTGATAGAAAGCCCATTATAAATAATAATTTTACATCCAGGGGTGGAAAAACAGAAGGTTTGTTAAGAATATCGAGGCATCTGACACTACCTGTTTTTTTTGAAAATAAACTTGTAGCCCTTATTGCCGTTGCAAATAAGGAATCCAATTATATTGAATCAGATGGATTGCAGCTGAGCCTGTTAATGGGTGCAGCCTGGAAAGCCCTTGAAAGTAGGAAAAATGAACAGGAAAAATTGTTTCTTTCCACTGCAACAGAACAAAGCCCAATATCAGTTATAATTACCGATCCAACAGGTAGGATTAAATTTGTTAACCAAAAGTTTATGCAATCAACCCGCTACACAAAGGAAGAACTGGAAGGAAGGACTCTTAGAATATTTAAACCCGGCCATTTATCAGCGGAGGAAAACCTTAATATGGTAAAAACAATTAATGCCGGAACACCATGGAGAGGGGAGGTTATGAATACCAAACGCGATGGTACCTCATATTGGGAAACTGTTAATATTTCACCAATTTGTGACATTAATAAAAATATTACCCATTTCTTAGTGCTTAGCGAGGATATAACAGCCCGTAAAAAAATGGAGAATGACCTGATGGCTGCCAAAGATAAAGCAGAAGAAAATGACAGGTTAAAAACAGCATTTTTAAACAATTTATCACATGAAATCAGAACCCCGTTAAATGCTGTTGTAGGTTATGCCCAACTGTTAAATTCAGATTTTTCAAATGAGGAAAGATTAAAAAAATATTCTGAAATAATTTTACAGGGAAGCAACCAATTACTTGCAATAATGGACAATTTAATCACCATGGCACTAATTGAAAGCGGACAGTTAAAAATCAACAAAACCAGGTGTAACCTTAATAAATTACTTAATAATGTTTATAACCAGTTAAAACAAAAAGCCGATCAGAAAAATATTAATCTTCAGTCAAGCGCATTGTTTTCACGCTATGAGGCTGATGTTGTTATTGATGAGATTAAAGTTATCCAGGTTTTGGCAAACCTTATAGATAATGCCATTAAATATACTGAATCGGGATATGTTAAGTTTGGCTGTTCTGTTTCGGATAAAGAGATTCATTTTTTTGTTGCAGACACAGGAATTGGAATTCCTGATGATATGAAGGATGTTGTTTTTGAGCGTTTCAGGCAGGGTTCAAACAGGCCGGGCTATATTCAGGAAGGATTGGGTTTGGGGTTATCAATAGCAAAATCGTATGTTGAATTTATGGGTGGTAATTTAACAATTGAAACAAAGGAAAACAGCGGTTCAAAAATTTCGTTTACAGTTCCATATAAAACCACAATTGTTGAATCTTCGGCACCTGTTAGGCATGAAGGTTTAAACCTTTCAAGTTCCAAAACAATATTAATAGTTGATGATGTTGAGGTAAATTATTATCTGGTAACTGAAATTCTTGAAGATATTGAAATTGAATTAATTTATGCTGCCAGTGGAAATGAAGCCATAAATAAAGTGTTGACCAATGAAAAAATTGACCTGGTTTTAATGGATATTAAAATGCCCGGTATGGATGGATATACTGCCACCAGGGAAATTAAAAAAATAAGGCCCGAGCTTCCCATAATTGCCCAAACAGCATATGCCCTGGCCGGCGACAGGCAGAAATCAATTGATAGGGGCTGTAATGATTATATTGCCAAACCAATAACCAGAGCATCTCTTATTGGTTTATTAAAAAAATATTTGTAAAATATAAATTACTGTATTACCGGGAATAAAATAGTTTAAAAGTTTATTAGCCCAATTTTTTTAAAACACCCTATATTCAATAAATTGCTTTCTGATTTTAATATTCTTAATACAATTGTTTTTCTAAAACAATTTTTGTTTTTTAATATTTTTGAAATTATATGAGAGAAAAATCTCTTTTTTCAGTTATATCACTATTTGGAGCTATAGCAGCATATAAACCCGGAACAAGTTATGGTTTATTCAGAAATATGCTCGAAGTATATCTCTCAACCCAGTTTTCGCCTGAAACAACCAATAAGGGATTGGAAATTTTTGAAGAAAGAATCTCCTTTTACCTCGCTGAATTCCAAAAACCTGGTTTAAACCAGAAAGAATTTTTTCAAAACGAATTAGAGGCTCATTGCTATATACTTTCCAAGGAATATACATTGGCACAAAGGCAGTTAATATTGATGTACCTGTTGGACTTTAAGCCGGTGATGTTCTTTTCTGATTCCGGCAAACATTACGAAGCGGAGATCTTAGGTAGTATTGCATCCAAATTGGAGATTTCATCAGATGACCTTAAAGATTGCATTGCATATGTTGATGATACTTATGAGGGAATTAGCAATTTAAACCCTTTATTGGTAATTACCGATAATCAGAATTTTAAAATTACCGGTGTAAATGTTCAATACATGCCCGAGGTTAATGGTAAATTGGTTTTTGTAAGGTTTCCCCGTTTGGATACTATTTTGTTTAAAATAAGCGGAGAGTCGCAGTTTATTATTGGTGGCAACCAGTTATTGAAACGCAGGACCTACATTTTGGGTAAAGGTGACATAATATATATTAACGGGGTTAAGTCACTTAGCTATAATGAAATATTGCGTTATTTTGTAAAATCAGATAAGTCAGTTAGTTTAACACTTAAAGTTTCAGGCCTTGAATACCGTTTCCCCAATGGGAATTATGGAATTAATAAGGTTAATTTTTCAGTTGCAACGGGAGAATTGTTGGCAATTATGGGAGGTAGCGGTTCGGGGAAAACAACGCTTATGAACCTCCTGATAGGATTAAATAAACCATATAGTGGCTCAGTAACCCTTAATGGGATAAATGTCCATTCATCATCAGAAAAAATAAAAGGATATATCGGTTATGTCCCCCAGGACGATGCCCTTTATGAAAACTTAACGGCCTTTCAAAATTTGTTTTTTATAGCAAGGTTATCACTGACCAATTTATCGAGGGCCGAACAGGTAAGGAAGGTTAGTTACATATTAAAAGAGCTGGGGTTGTGGGATATTAGAGACCTTGAGGTGGGCAGCCCGTTGGACAAGATAATTAGCGGTGGTCAGAGAAAAAGGCTTAATATAGCGCTTGAACTCGTGCGTGACCCGGGAATCCTGTTTCTTGATGAACCTACTTCCGGGCTTTCATCAAAGGATTCAGCTTTAATAATAAATGTTTTAAGGCAATCAGCTAATAAGGGCAGGCTTATAATTATGAATATTCACCAGCCCTCGTCTGAAATCTTTAAAATGTTTGATAAGCTATTATTTATTGACCAGGGTGGTTACCCTGTTTATTTTGGGCCCTCAATGCATGTTGTTTCTTATCTGAAAACAAGGCTCAGGTTTGTTGATGCGCACCAAAATGAATGCCCACATTGTGGTAATTTAAACCCCGATGATGTATTTAACCTCACCCAGGTTGAAAAAGTAAGAATTTTAGATGAAAGCAAAAGCAGAAGGCAAATTACCCCCAAAAGATGGCATAAACATTTTTTGATTGAAAACAGTAGTGTAAATGAAGATGTGGATGAATTGGATCATTTGGATCCATCAAAAATAAAGATTCCAGGAATTTATGAGCAGTTCAGGGTTTACTTTTCCCGTAATTTATTAACAAAGTTAAAAGATTACCAGTATCTTTTACTTTCGTTGCTGTTAACTCCAATACTTTCGGTTGTTTTAAGTTTGTTTACCAGGCATATTAACCCATCGGTTGGCCATTACCAATATTATGAAAACGATAATATGCCGGCTTTCATTTTTATGAGTGTTATTGTTGCCTTATTTGTTGGTGTAATGGGAGGGGCAACCGAAATAATCAAAGACAGGGCATCGTTAAAAAGGGAATCATTTCTTAACCTAAGTTATTCGTCCTATTTTTTTTCCAAGCTAATATTCTTATCAATTTTGTCAGGAATTCAAATGGCAAGCTTTTTAATAATATGTAAGGCTATATTAAAACTGCCCAACATTTCAGGATTGTTTTTTATTACTTTATGGCTAACCGCAATAAATGCAAATGCAATGGGGCTTCTTCTATCATCTTTTTTTAAAACCATTGCTTCTGTTTATGTAGCTATTCCATTTTTATTAATCCCACAAATTTTATTTTCAGGAACTGTTATTGATTTTAATAAGATAAACCCAACATTTGCATCAGAAAAATATGTTCCCGGCTTTGCTAATTTAATGACCTCACGATGGGCCTATGAGGCAATTTCGGTTGGTCTTTTTATTGAAAACAGCTACTCCGACAAGTTTTATAACTACAATAAAAAAGTGGCAGAATATTCTTATTACAAAAGTTTTATGATCCCTGAGCTTGAAAAAGACTTTTTTGATTATTCATACTCATCTTCTTTTTACCTGACCCCTGATTCAACAAACTATAAACTTATTAAAAACGGTATTTCACAATTAGAACCCCTGGCCTGGAAGTTCCCTCAAAATGGCGATTCAATTAATAGCGGGGTTTTTCTTAATTATATTAACGATGTTCGCAGTTATTTCTCTAATGTTCAGGATTCTATTCAATATGCAAAAGATGAGGAAATTAAGCTGATGACAGATGAATGTTATAATGAACTGAAAAAGGGAACAACCAATAAAAAGCTTGAGGAGGTGCTAACCGATGAAAGGAATACTAATAAACTGATAACAACTAAAACCAATTATATCAGGAGGTTATTTCCCATATATTTTGATGCCGAAAATCCCTTTGGACGGTCTCATTTTTATGCACCTACCAAGAAAATTGGCAGTAAGCCGGTTTCTACCCCAACCTTTAATTTAATTATTATAATTTTGTTTACATGCGCTATATCAATAGCAGCTTTAGTTAGGCCGGTAAAATATTAGAAAGGAATGTAGCTAAATTTGGGACGTTAATTAACCAATTCCGGATTTAGATTTAGTTACCATTCTTTATCCAGGAGTGAAGTATTGATTTGTTAATTGGTTTAACCAGGTAATCATCAAAACCGGAATTTATATATTGATTTTTCTCCTCGGCAATTAAAAATGAGGTTTGTGCCAAAACCGGCAAATTAGGGCGCATACGTTTAACAGCCTTTAGCAATTCCATGCCATTCATATCCGACAGCCTTGTGTCACTAATTACAAGGTCAATATCCTTCTGGTCAAGCAATAGTTCTATAGCATAAGTTCCGGTTTGAACATGTATTACTTCCACACCAAAATTACCCAGATAACTTATTATGTCCCCTGCACTTTCAAAGCCATGTTGAACTACCAGGAGCTTACGGCGGATTGGGTAGGCAGATTTTTTCTTTTGTAATAACACTACCCCCTTTTTTAACGGTATTTTAACAATAAACCTCGAACCTGTTGACTCTTCAGATTTTACATCAATTTTTCCGCCTAAAAGTTCGGTATAGGCCCTTGCAATTGGTAAGCCAAGCCCTAAACCACCAAATATTAAATGCTTTGAATGATTAAAAGTTGCAAATGGCAGAAATATGGCATTTATATTAAAGGCTTTAATACCAACTCCAGTATCGCTTACCCAGAACTCAAGTTGTTCATCATCAACCATTTTAATACCTGCTTCAATATTACCTTGTGGGGTAAATTTAACCGCATTGTTGATTAATATTTTCCATATGCTCAACAATTTACCCTTATCGTTAAATATATTTCCAGATTCATTCCTTTTTGGAGGTACCAAAGTAAATGTTGTTTTTGTTTTGCCTTTTTTAATTAGTTGTTCTTCAGCATATTTCTCAATTTCTTTTGATAAATCTGTTAATTCAAACCACTCACTTTGAATAACAACCTTTTTATTCTCAATTTGAGAAATTTCAAATAATAAGTTAAGCATATCCAACAAAGCATCAAAACTTTGGCGGATATATTTCAAATACGTATTCTGGCTCTCATTTAACCCTTCATTCTCAAGTATATCAATAAAACCAAGAATTCCGTTCATTGGGGTCCTAATTTCATGAGATAGGTTTGAAAGGAAAACTGTACGTAACAAATTACTTTCATTACTATATTCCTTAAGAATTTGAAGCTTGTTTTCTTCATTATTAACTGATGTAATATCATTTACTAAACGTAATATAATTTCAACATCACCAGCATCATTGCTTATTGGGTATAAGATTGAAGAGAATCTTCTGTTTTTATGTATTGTTAATTTATATTCAGGAATTTCTATTATTTCACCATCCAGGCATCTTTTAAAATACCCCGAAATGTCAATATCGGTCCCTTGGGTGGCGAGGTCTGACAAATTTATATTTTCCCATTCGGCTTTGTTATCTTTTAAAATTTCTTTCATAAAATTGTTAACGAAGTAACAGGCCCCATCCTTTTTTATGAGCATTACGCCTTGCGACAGCCCTCCCAGTAACGAAAATAAATTCAATGTTAAGTTGTTTAACCTTACCTGAACTTCCGTTTTGATATCTCTGACAATAAAAAGAATAAATGAACCTGTGGGGCTTGATAAATGTTTGCCAATTAACTCAATGGATTTTATTTCCGGTTTTAGCGCCGATGCAGTTTTACACCGCACTATAACCTGCTTTATTTGCCTGTAATCGTTTTCAAATACTTTTGACGAATCAAATGATGAATCAAATTTTAATACTTTTTTTAAACTATCTTCATCGCAATCTTCGGTTGATAATCCCAGTATATTACATGCTGCCTTGTTAATTTCCTTAATACGGCCAGGCGCACCAAATGGGTCAATTGAAAACAGGATTATTCCATTAAAAAGATTATCAATTATTAAATGTTGGTTTTCGTTTAACGCTTGGGCCTGAGTTAATAACATGTTAAATTCCCTAATCTTTTGGTCGTGAATTGCTTTTTCGCTTTTTACCAGGTCGTCGTTTCTTTTTACCTGGGTTATATCTTTAAAAATTAGCAGTGCAACATCATAGGATAGCTCATTTTCAAAATCACTAAGAATAATTGACCCTTGAATTTCGTACAGTTGTCCCGATATGTTAATCTCTTGTTTAAGGTTTTGTTTTACATTCCACAGGTTTCGGTAGAAACCTGTAAATGAGCCAATATCATTGCTTTTAAATGGGTTTTTGAAAATATTTGAACCTTCCAGTTCAGATGACTTTTTTCCAGGCCAGATAATATTATCACCCCTGGAAAAAATTATTGTTCCGTTCTTATCAATAATGAATATGTTTAATCCAGTGCTTTTGCCGGTAAATTGGTTTAACAGATAATTGTTTTTTTTAAGTTTGTTGATTTGCTGGTCGCGATTTGTTATTTGTTTGTAAATCAATAGCGATAATAATCCTGATATTCCCAGGAAATACAGAATTCCCGATAAATTGTGGAAAAAGAAATTATTTATAATACCTGATTGGTTTTCCGGTTTTGTATTACCTGAATAAATTAACCAGATTATACCCAATATGAAATAAATAACAGCAATTATAACAGCTGTATCCCAACCCTTTTTTCTTTTCAAAAATATCATTTAAATCGTTCTATTTCTGGTTTAATTAATTTTAAACAAATATTTATCACCTGTTTATTTACCTCATATTATTATTTAATTTGGGTTAGCAAACAGGAATTATTTCGGGCGAAAAACTTAAAATAGTTAAGCATTTTTTTTACCTGAAAAAATGAATTTGTTTAATGTTTTATAGTTTTTAATTGGTTGTATATTAAATAAGCACATTTTAATTAAAGTATAACCATATTATTAAATTGATTTTTTTAAAGAACCCCGAATAATTATCTTTTCAGTAGTCAATTAATCAAACGTTATTTTGGCTTAAAGGTTATCTTTAAATTTTGGGAAAGTTCTTCATATATTTTCTTTTTATTCCTGAAATCCGGTTATAGGATTTCCTGAATAGGGCTGTATAAAGTAAAATAAACAGCAGAAGGTTAATAATCCATATTATAGTAAGGTTTACTTTAAAGGTATCATAAATTTGGCCGTTTATAAATTTCCCCGATGAAATAAAATGAGCTTTTATAAAAGGATGTTGAGGATCCTCGAAAACCGGATCAAATTTCTGAATTATTTCATTTTTATAATTAATTATTTTATTTGAAAATATTTCATTTGATCTTCTTACAAAACGTTCAAGACCTTCATTATGGTTATTATTGCGCAACTGGATAAACCATTCTTCACCACCATTTGATTCCATTAATGAAAGTTTCTTTTCTTCCATTAAATCATCGGCTTTTTTATACAAACCAACATAATAAATACGAATTGAATCAAGGTGCCTGCTTAAATTGTTATATACAATTGTATCAAAATTATCATGAGTTAAAAGGTGTGTATTTGAAAAACCAAGGCCTGGCATTTTTTTGCTGTTGTGTTTTTCAATTTCAGTTTTAATAAGCTTCAATATTAAGGTTTTTTCCTTCACGTTTTGGCTTCTCTTATAAAGATTTAATTGGTTTTTTATTTCGGGCAGCCAAAAATCTTTTCTATAAGTTGATATACTTTTTAATTTCTCAAACACAAAAAAATGCTTTTGATATTCATTGTTTTTGAAGCTTTCAACTGAAATAGCTTCAAAGGCCCATCTGGCTGTTATAATTTCGCCATACCAGGGAATTGTTTTTGTCGATGATAAATTTGGGTTTAACCTGTCATAACTTACAAACACACCACTCAATATTAACTGTGGTATTATGAGGAAAGGTATAAGTATATAAATATTAATGGTTTTCTTGAAACAATCTGAAATATTAAGGCCAAGCAGGTTGGCAAAAACCGAGGAAGAAAATAAAATTACCCAATAGGTAATGCCCATTCCTTCAATTCTCAAAACCGAGTTACCAACCAAAACAAATAGAATTGTCTGAATTGCCGAAATACAGGCCAAAATAAAAACCTTGGAAACTATATAACTTAACCTGCTTAAATTTAGAAAAGACTCTCTTTTTAATATTTTTCTGTCGTTGATAATTTCTTCAGCACTAACCGATAATCCTATGAAAATTGCAATTATTATTGAAATAATAATATAAACCGTAATATTGGGGTTTTTGTAATAAATATATCCACCTGGCCCGTTTAATCCGGGATCAAAATATAATAACAATGATGATAATATCAAGGCCAGTAATGGTGATTCAAAAAGGTTAATAATTAAATATTGGCGATTGGCCAGTTTTGACAGGATATCCCTTGTTATAAAAATGTAAAATTGTTTTATTCTTCCGGGGATGCTGAAATTTATTTTAGGTAAAAGAAAATTAATTTCGCCCTTTTCATCGGATATTTGTTGTGCTTTAAATGTTTGGTACCATTCATCGGCCGAAATTTTTCTTAACTGTGTTGGATTACCATATTCATCCATCACATGACTATTCAAAATTGTAAGAATTTGTTCAGGGCTTACATTACCACACAACGGGCATTGGGTTTCATCTCGATTAACATGGTTAATACATTTTTTAAAATAGTTTATTGATTCAACAGCATCACCATTGTAAACCAGGTAACCGCCCGAATCTAAAACAAGTAACTGGTCAAACATTTTAAAAATATCAGACGATGGCTGGTGAATTACCACATACACGAGTTTTCCTTTGAGAGATAACTCCTTTAAAAGGTCCATAATGGTTTCGGAATCGTGTGATGAGAGCCCTGATGTTGGCTCATCCAAAAACATTATTGCCGGTTCCCTGATTAGTTCAAGGGCAATATTCAACCTTTTTCTCTGACCACCGCTAATAGCCTGATTTAAAGTATTTCCAACCTTAATATTGCGTATTTCAAATAATCTTAATGATTTAAGTAATTTATTGACTTTACGTTTTATGTTTGGGGTGCTGATATGATCAAAACATAATTTTGCATTATAATAAAGATTTTCATAAACTGTCAGGTCCTCCATTAAAAGGTCATCCTGTGAAACGAATCCAATTAACCCTTTTACTTTTGAGGGGTTTTTATGTATGTCAATACCATTAATTTTAACTTCTCCTGTTGCTGGTTGAAGTATCCCTGTTAAAACATTAACAAGGGTGCTTTTACCAGCTCCCGAATCACCCATTATCCCAACAAGTCTTCCTGATTCAGACTTAAAGTTCATTGGGTGCAGGGTTGCCTGGTGGCGCTTGTATTTAAACGATAAATTTTCAACATTAAAAATGAAAGGATGAGTTTGTATGTCCTGATGGAAATATGAAAAAATGTCGGTGTATGTAATTGGCACTATCCTTGTATGCCTTATTGAACCGCCAGGACGGAGAAAATGAATGCGGTTTTGTTGTAATAATTGACCGTTTAAGGTTAAATCACTTCCACTTTTTGATTTTAGCAAAAGTAAATTTGCCGATCTAATGTTAAGAAAATAAAGTTCATCCCTTAAATGTTCCCTAAACAGGTATCCTGGTTTTTTCTTTTTGTCAATTTTACCAGTAACTGTTATAATATCGGCATGTTTATTCTCTAAAAATTTATTATTTATAAAATCGGAAATGGAAGCATATTCTGATTCAATGATGTTAAAAGTGGCAGAAATTGTATTTACAAATTCAATTTCAGTAACTGATATTCCTAATGCCCCTGAATGAAGAAATTCAATTAATTGAATTAATACAATTAGTTTCTGGTAGTGGGTTAATTCTTCATTTATGGTTGTGGCAATTTTTAAAACCTTTACAGAACTTGCTGAAAAAACTTTTCTGATCTTATCTTTTTCCTTGAATTTTGACTCATGGTCTTTCTGAAATGAATCATACAAAAGCAGATATTCTTCAACAAGCTTGTTGTTTAACTGTTGCGAAAGATAATCCCTTACTACGTTTCTTCTAACCTCGTCATTCTGATTTGGGGAAGATACCAAAGCAAAAAGCTGCATTAAAGCTTTAAGAATACCCTCGCTCATTTCAGAAAATTTTTAAAATTAAGGGGTATAAAAAAGAATAAAAAGGTATTATTCGCTGTAACGGAACCCAACCAATAAAAAAACCATCCCCGATTCTGCAACTTCTTTGTTTAATCTGGCTTCAATAATACATTCCATGGAACCTTCCATTTTAAAATCCCATAGACTTACATTTTTGTAATTGGCACTCGAAAACAGCAGATTCCGGTTTGTATCATATACTGAAAACTGTATAAGGTAAGGCTCATGACTGCAGGAAACTATCCGGTATATGTTCCCACTTAAAAAAGTGGTTCTGAATTCCGCAACTTCATTGCCTGTCAAAAAAGCTTTCATTGACCTGTCCCCCAAAACAAAAGGTGCCCGCAAACTATCAATGCAACCTTTTAACAACTGGTCTTCCTGGGAATTAACCCCGGTTGGTACTGTAATTGATACAAAAAACAGAAGCAGAATTAGAGTAATTTTCCTATTCATCATTTTAGCTTTAAAAAGGTCATTGCTCCCAAAGTTATCTAAAACAATGAATAAATTAAATAGTATTAGTATTTTTTTTATGCTATTTTTTTTCTCCTTTTGTTTATGGGCCTAAAAAATGTGAATTAGTAATTATAATAGTGATGTAAGGTGCTAAAATATAGCAGGATAATTTATCTTTATGGTTGTTTGATGTTTAGGATAAAGAAATTTCCAACTTCAAAAAAATGAAGTAATTAATTAAATAATTTCTAACGAAATTGATAAGAATATTATTTTAGTTGTAAAATAGAAACATTATTATGGGGATTACTATACCTATTGTTACTAAAATTGCTCCCCTGCGTGTTATTCCGTTTTTTCCCTTAATTATGAACAGCCCTGTTACCGCTATTATAAACAGTGATACACAAAATATATCTGAAAACCACTTCCACCAACCCCCCGGGTTGTAATGGAGGAAATTCACCTGGTTAAAAAGTGGCCTTTTTTTTACTTTTTCAATCGTAAGTTCATTGCTTTCGAAATTTAAAACCATTGAACCACCATCATGAAGAAAAATTTTTGTTTCATTTGGAGATGGTTTATAATGGCTCTTATAATTATCAACATCATTCCTTGATTTTAGAAATTCCAAAACAGCACTTTTTTCATTATTCTCAAGAGCAGGGTTGGGCTCAAACGAAGTTCTTGTTTGCGAAATTATATAATTTGGGTTCCAGTCTCTTCTATGGTTTAAGGCAATTCCTGAAATTGAATAAATTATAACCATACCTGTAAAAAAGTATCCCAAATCACGGTGAAATACTCTGTTATATTTTCTCCATTTTATTGACATTGCCATATATAATTATAAAACAGAATTACAGTTAAGTGGCTTATTATTAATCCTGCCATATAACTGTAACCCGGTTTTTTTAATGAAAAAATAAATTATTCGTTAACGATTTTGAATGAGGTGGAACTAAGTTCGTAGGATTTAGATTTGCTTTCTGTTTCACACGTGTGACCTTCGCCTCCTTCAGGCTCATGGTCATTAACTTCAGCAGCAGTCAATAAACCTGTAACCACAACATGGGAACCTACCAATTCCTGTTCAAATGCTGTAATTTCACCTTCGGCAAAAACTTTAACAAGCTGGTTTTCATCAATGCCCTGCAGAAACATTTTTTTTCCACCATGTTTGCAAACATGAATACATAAGCCTTTTAGCGAAATTGTGTCATCTACAAATTCATGCGTATTAGTAAATAAATCTTCAATGTTAACAATAGTGGGCTCGGCCATTTTATCAGACTCAGCAACCTTTGTACCTGAATAGTTGCATGAAACTGTTGCAACAACCATAAATAATAAAAACAGGAGTTTTTTCATAGCGGTAAAATTGAAATTTAGTTTCAAAAATATACTTTTTTAATCTTTTTTCTAACATTCCTTAAGTAAAATATTCTGTTATTTTGGCGCTAACAGTTATACATAATATGCCAAAATGACCGCTTTAAACCTTTGGCAATGAATTTGAACCAATTCTGGAAAACAAAAATATGAATCTTAATCAATTCACAATAAAGGCACAGGAATCGGTTCAAAAAGCTTTTCAGGTTGCTGAAGCTTTTAACCACCAGGCAATTGAGCCAGGACATATTATTAAAGGTGTTATCCAAACAGAGGAGGTGCTTGCAAGGTTTATATTCAGTAAACTAGGTATAGGTGATTTAATGCCTGTAATTGATAAAATAATTGAATCATACCCTAAAGTAACAGGTGGTGAACCATACCTCGGGCGGGCTGCAAGCGCCACACTTCAAAAAGCACTGAATTTTTCAAAGGATATGGGTGATCAGTTTGCCAGTATTGATCATATAATACTTGGATTGGTTTCGGGCAACGATGCTATAGGTAAAATGCTTAAAGATGCCGGAGCTTCTGAAAGCTCAGTGAAAAAAGCAATAACTGAGTTGCGAAAAGGCGGAAGTATAAACTCTCCAAATGCTGAAGATACATTTGATGCCCTAAACCGTTTCGCAATTAATTTAAACGAACAGGCGCGTTCCGGAAAGCTTGATCCTGTTATTGGAAGGGATGATGAAATACGCCGTATTCTTCAAATATTAACACGGCGAACCAAAAACAATCCCATTTTAATTGGCGAACCCGGAGTAGGAAAAACTGCAATTGCCGAAGGTTTGGCCCACAGAATTATTAATGGTGATGTACCTGAAAATTTAAAATCAAAGCAAATATTTTCTTTGGATATGGGGGCATTAATTGCCGGTGCCAAATACAAGGGTGAGTTTGAAGAAAGATTAAAGGCAGTAATAAAGGAGGTTGTTTCAAGCCAGGGTGAAGTTGTTTTATTTATTGATGAAATTCATACCCTGGTAGGGGCTGGCAAAAGTGATGGGGCAATGGATGCTGCAAATATTTTGAAACCTGCACTGGCCCGGGGCGAACTAAGGGCAATAGGAGCAACAACATTAAATGAGTATCAAAAATATTTTGAAAAGGACAAAGCTCTTGAGCGTCGCTTTCAAATTGTTATGGTTGATGAACCAGATGTTTTATCTTCAATATCAATTCTCAGGGGGCTAAAAGAACGGTATGAATCACATCACAAAGTCAGAATACGCGATGAAGCTATCCTTGCGGCTGTAGAGCTTTCAAAAAGATATATTTCCGAACGTTTTTTGCCCGATAAGGCAATTGACCTTATTGATGAAGCAGCATCACGGTTAAGTCTGGAAATGAATTCAGTTCCTGAGGGAATTGATGAGATTGAAAGAAGAATCAAGCAAATGGAGATTGAAAGGGAAGCCATAAAACGGGAAGGAGATAAAACCAAACTTGATAAACTTTCACAAGAAATTGCCGGACTAAAGGAGCAAAATCTTAGCTTAAGGTCGAAATGGCAGGAGGAAAAGGAAATTATTGATTTAATTCAAAAGTATAAGGCAGATATAGAAACTTATAAATTTGAGGCCGAGAAATATGAACGTGAAGGAGATTATGAACGAGTGGCAGAACTCAGATATGGGCGGATTAAGGAGGCCGAATCAGCAATAATAGCAAGGGAAAGTGAGCTTCAGGCGCTTCAATCAAACATGGCAATGATTAAAGAGGAAGTTGATGCAGAGGATGTTGCACATGTGGTAAGCAGGTGGACTGGGATCCCTGTGAACAAAATGCTCAAAACCGAACGTCAGAAATTACTTGAGATTGAAAGTGAATTACATAAAAGGGTTGTGGGACAGAATGAGGCAATCTGTGCAGTTGCCAATGCTATAAGGCGAAGCAGGGCAGGCCTCCAGGATGTAAAACGTCCAATTGGATCGTTTATTTTTATTGGCACCACCGGAGTTGGAAAAACTGAACTGGCTAAAGCTTTAGCCGGATTTCTCTTCGACGATGACAACTTAATTACAAGAATAGATATGTCTGAATATCAGGAGAGACATTCCGTTTCACGTCTTGTGGGCGCCCCTCCTGGTTATGTGGGATACGATGAAGGCGGACAGTTGACCGAAGCTGTAAGACGGAAACCCTATTCAGTTGTATTACTTGATGAGATTGAGAAAGCTCACCCCGATGTTTTTAATATTTTGTTGCAGGTGCTTGATGATGGAAGACTTACCGATAATAAGGGAAGAGTTGTTGATTTTAAAAATACAATAATTATAATGACTTCAAATCTTGGTTCACACCTGCTGCAACAGGAAATTGATATAAAAAATGGGGGAGGTTTTGATCAAAACAATGCTGAAAATGCAAAAAATATGGTCATCGGTTTACTAAAACAAACCATTAGGCCTGAGTTTTTAAACCGTATAGATGAAATAATCCTGTTTACACCATTAACCAGGGATCAAATTACGGAAATAGTTAAATTGCAGGTATCAATAATTGGTAATATGCTTAAAAACCAGGGTGTTAATTTAAGTGTTTCAGGCTCGGCCATTGATTGGATAGTAAAAACCGGGTTTGACCCGCTTTTTGGCGCCAGACCAATAAAACGTACCATTCAAAAAATGATTTTAAATAAACTTTCTGTAATGATAATATCGGGAGAGGTGGATAAAGAAAAAGATATTGTCGTTGATTTTAAAGATGATGATTTGATTTTCCAGAATAATTAATAACTGGGAATTATAAATAAAATTTCCGTAACCCAAAATTTAAATTATTTTATAAAACCTGGATTACAGTTATGAAATATGCAATACAAAATTATGAAGAGAAGTCAAAAACCTTATCAAGTTTCATTAAAGATAAAAGACCCATAACTTCCTTATTAACATTACTTAGCATAAAAGTTCCATTGTTTTGCCTCGTTGTTTTTAAGGCTGAAATCAATACTCCAATTCCTGTGCTGTCAATAAATCTGATATTTTCAAGATTTAGTACAAGGTTGTAATTATTCCTTTTAAGCAAATTGTTAAGCTCATCCTTAACAAGTGGAGCTACCGGAGCATTAAGCCTGTCGGTCCCTTCCAGGGTACCAATATGCATATTATTAACAAAATCAAGTTTCAGCATGATTAATCCCTTTCTAAAACAGTTTTAAGTTCTGTACATGCCTTCCAACATGTAGTATTAAATTTTTTTATAATATTTTTTACACTTTCTTCAGAAATATTGTTTTTAACCCAATCCTGGCGTTGTTTAGGGTAACTTTCAAAATTTCTTTTAAGCTGATTTATTTCTTCAAAATCACTTATTACCCCACTTTTTGAGGCCTGTAACTCTGATATGCGCAACTGTTTTGCAATAAGTTCCAGGTTTTTAAGGTCAATATTTCCTAAACCTGACATACCCATTGATATGACCGACGATTTAGCCTTATGGGCCAAAGCTGCTATTAATTTCCAGTTTTTTTCAGAAAAACCATTTTCAAAGCCTTCAACAAATTCAGGGACCTGTTCCATAAAAATTGTTATTAACTCTTTTATGATTTCCTGATCACCATCTGCAATGCTTTCCAGATAAGTTAAATCAATTTCTTTAAAACCGGTTGACATACTTTTTGGGTTTTTATGTTGGGAAGATAAAGAAATTTAAATGCAAAACTAATAATATTGTTGAAAAAAAGTAAAAATAATTAAGTCAACATTTTAAATTAAAAAAAATAATTTTCAAAATTACCTGGCATGCTTATTTATCAATTGGAGTTAGTTAGTCACACACCTAATACCCAATCCGTTTTTTAATTAGACTTTTTTCAACCTAAATTACCTAAAACCATCTGTGATTAATTTTTTCAATGTATTTTTGATTAATTGAAAAGTCAAAAAACTTTGTTTATATCAATTTCCATGTTTAACCTTTTTAACTTATGTTGTTAGTTAGTTAATTGGTACTGTTACCACCCATAACCAATTTGTTTTGGTTTTGTTGTTGTATATTGTTGAACTCAGATAAAATATTTAAGATAATTACACGGATTATTTTAAAATTGTTTATTAACTAAAAATTGTAAAAGGCGTTATCTCCTTGTTATAATTAATTAATTGATCAGGCTGAATAAATACTTCATTTGCAGCAAAATATCAAAGATGGAGTTCTTCCGTAATAACGGTACAAGCTCTCCGACCTAAAAAAAAATATTTACGCATGAAAAAAACTGTTATTAATAAAATTCACCATGCTTTAGGTGCAAAAATGGTTCCCTTCGCAGGTTTTGAAATGCCTGTGGAATATGCTGGAATAACATTTGAACACATGGCCGTAAGACAGGCAGCCGGGATTTTCGATGTTTCGCATATGGGCGAGTTTTGGGTTAAAGGACCACAGGCTATTAATTACTTACAAAGAATAACATCAAATGATGTTTCACTTTTAACTCCTGGTAAAGTACAATATTCATGTTTTCCCAATGGAAAGGGTGGTATTGTTGATGACCTTTTGGTTTACTGCTATGAAGAGAACAAATATTTACTTGTGGTTAATGCAGCCAATATTGATAAAGATTGGGAGTGGTGTGTAAAAAATAATATTGAAGGGGTTGACCTTGAAAATGCCAGCGATATAATATCCCAGTTTGCCATTCAGGGACCTAAGGCCATTAATATATTGCAACGATTAACCTCGGTGGATTTAACCAAAATCCCTTATTATACCTTTAAAACCGCCCCAATAGCCGGAGTTGACGAAGTTATAATTTCAAACACCGGTTATACCGGGTCAGGTGGTTTTGAATTGTATATGTATAATAGCGATGCTGAGAAAATTTGGAACGCAATAATAAATAAGGGCGTAAATGAGGGATTGGTACCTGCAGGACTTGGCGCCAGGGATACTTTAAGGCTTGAGATGGGATTTTGTTTGTATGGTAATGATATTGATGATACTACATCACCAATTGAAGCAGGTCTTGGATGGATTACAAAACCCAAGGATGGTAAGGAAATGATTGACAGCGATATTATTTTAAGGCAAAAAAGTTCGGGTGTTTCGCGGCAATTAAAAGGATTTGTTATTGAAGAGAAAGGAATTCCAAGAAAAGGATATGAAATTGTTGACAATAATGGGGAAGTTGTTGGTAATGTAACATCAGGGACAATGTCACCGGTTTTAAAACAAGGAATAGGAATGGGATATATAAATACTGAATTTTTAAAACAGGGAAAGGATATATTCATTCGAATTAGAAATCATGATTTAAAGGCCAGAATTGTTAAAACCCCGTTTATTGGCTAATTAAATTAACAATATGATTTCATGAAAAGAATAAGAGGCTGTAAGAACAATTTGATGTATTTTTATTACCAAATTTTAATAAATAGTAAGTTAATTCGTCGTTTTTGTTGCTGATCATTATTTATGTTTTAATTAAAAAGTATTAGCAAGAATTAGTTTTATTACTTTCCGGTAAAGTAAATAATGGTTATTTACTTAAATATAAGCATTATAAATGGTTAATAATTTGTTTGAAAAAATCCCAAAAAAAAATTGAAAGCATCATTTACTAAAGAGTGAATATTTGTAACTTTAAATCCTGAAAAAAATCGTTAATTGAATTTTTATCCTAACTATAAACCTTTAAAGGTTAGTTGGCAGATAAGTTTTTATTGATAAATCCTAAATATAACTCTGATGAAGAAGCACAATTTTTCAGCCGGGCCGTCTATATTGCCCGAGTTTACAGTTAAAAATACTGCAGAGGCAGTATTGAATTTTGCCGGAACCGGATTGTCTGTTATGGAAGTTTCGCACCGCGACAAAGAGTTTATGGCTGTAATGGATGATGCCAGGAAACTGGTAAAAGAATTATTAGATGTACCTTCCGGGTATGAAGTGCTTTTTTTGGGGGGTGGTGCCAGTCTGCAATTTTGCATGGTGCCATTCAATCTTATGAAAAAAAAGGCAGCCTATTTAAATACAGGTACCTGGGCTTCAAAAGCACTTAAGGAAGCAAAGTTTTTTGGCGAGGTGGTTGAAGTAGCTTCTTCAAAGGATGAGAATTTTTGTTATATACCTAAAGGATATACCGTACCTTCAGATGCTGACTATTTTCATATTACTACCAATAATACAATTTTCGGGACTGAATTAAGAACAGACATCGATGTTAATATCCCCTTGGTTGCAGATATGTCATCAGATATATTTTCCCGTCCGGTGGATGTTTCAAAATATTCTGTTATTTACGGCGGGGCCCAGAAAAATCTTGCCCCTGCCGGTGTCGCTTTTGTTATTGTTAAAACAGATATTTTAGGAAAAGTTGACAGACCAATCCCTTCAATGCTCGATTACAGGGTTCATATTGAGAACGAATCAATGTTCAATACACCACCTGTGCTGCCTGTTTATTCAGCACTTCAAACTCTTATATGGTTAAAGAACCAGGGTGGATTAAAAGAAATGGAAAAACGCAATATAAAGAAGGCTGATTTATTGTATTCTGAAATTGAAAGAAACAAACTCTTTAAAGGAACAGTAAAAAATCAGGCAGACCGTTCTTTAATGAACATTTGTTTTGTGATGAACGATGAATATAAAGAACTTGAAAAACCTTTTAGTGATTTTGCTGCTTCAAAAGGTATGTCAGGTTTGAAAGGCCACCGTTCTGTTGGTGGGTTTAGGGCTTCAACCTACAATGCACTTCCAATTGAAAGCGTTCAGGCTTTGGTTGATGCAATGAAAGAATTTGAGCGCTCGCATTAAAAATGTTTAGAAAAATACCTTGGGAAAGTTTGTTAATTCATTCCCGGGGTATTTTTTAATGTGAAGTCCATAAATTAATCGGTGGCAATTATTATAATCATTAATCATTAATCATTAATCATTAATCATTAATCATTAATGTTTTCATA
>JBBIVA010000041.1:0-6651 GCA_037439945.1 Marinilabiliaceae bacterium | reverse complement strand
TAATCATTAATCATTAATCATTAATCATTAATCATTAATCATTAATGTTTTCATATTAAATAGAATATATAAAAAGTTATTTGAAATTTTAACATGGATAATCGGAAATCACAGGTAAGTAAAATACCCTGTTTTTTTTATTTAATAGGCCATTAATAATAAAAAATAAACCAAATGAAAAAAGTATTGATTGCAACAGATAAACCTTTCTCAAAAATAGCGGTTGACCAAATAAGGGCCGTTATTGAGGATGCCGGTTTTAAACTCGAACTTTTGGAAAAATATACTACCGAAGCAGAACTTTTATCTGCAGTTGCTGATGTTAATGCGATAATTGTTCGCTCAGATATTGTTAACGCCAATGTGCTTAATGCAGCAAAAAATCTTAATATAGTAGTTAGGGCCGGGGCTGGTTACGATAATCTTGACCTGGATTCCTGTACAGCAAAAAAGGTTGTTGCAATGAATACCCCCGGGCAGAATTCAAATGCAGTAGCCGAGCTGGTATTTGGAATGATGGTTTATGCAGTTCGGAAGCAGTTTAATGGTTCTTCGGGAACCGAATTAAGAGGAAAATCAATTGGTATTCATGCTTATGGAAATGTAGGATATTATGTTGGACAAATAGCCAAAGGATTTGGGATGAAAGTTTATGCCTTTGACCCTTTTGTTAGTCCCGACAGGATGGAAGCCGACGGAGTAGAGCCATTAAATTCGGCTGAGGCACTGTATAAAACCTGCCAGTTTATTTCATTACATATTCCGGCTAATGAAGTCACTAAAAAATCCATTAACAAAAAACTTCTGTCGTTAATGCCAAAAGGGGCAGTATTAGTAAATACTGCCCGGAAAGAAGTGATTCATGAAGAAGAACTTGTAGCTTTAATGGAAGAGCGCACGGATTTTGTTTATTTGTCAGATATAATACCGGGAAACCTGAAAACCTTTGAGGAAAAACTTCAGGGCAGGTATTTTTTCACCCTAAAGAAAATGGGGGCCCAGACAGAAGAAGCCAACGTTAATGCCGGAGTGGCTGCTGCCCATCAAATAGTAAACTTTTTTAATTCCGGCGACGAAACCTATCGCGTAAATAAATAATAAACTGATTATAATTAATTATGGCCATTGTTAAACCATTTAAGGGCTGGCGACCATCCCCTGAAATTGTAAAGGATTTATCCTGTTTACCCTATGATGTGATGAACAGAGAAGAAGCAGCCGAAATGGCAAAAGGGAAGGAATATTCCCTTTTACACATAACACGGTCCGAAATCGATTGTCAACTGGGAGTTGATGTTCATTCAGCAGAAGTGTATCAAAAATCATCCGATAATTATAAATTTTTTAAAGCCAAAGAATGGCTGGTCAGGGATGATAAACCTTTCTTTTACATTTATGCACAAACCATGCATGGAAGGACCCAATATGGATTGGTAGGTTGTGCTTCATGTAACGATTATGCCAACGGTATAATTAAAAAACATGAACTTACCAGGCCCGATAAGGAAGATGACCGAATGGTACATATCAGAATTAATAATGCCAATCTTGAGCCGGTTTTTTTTAGTTATAAAGCTGTTCCTGAAATTGACAAAATTGTTGATAACATAGTTAATAATCAGGCTGCAGAATATGATTTTATTTCTGACGATGGGTTTGGCCACAAATTTTGGGTTATTAGAGAAGAAGCCGTAAATACAAAAATTGAAGAACTCTTTGACAAAAAAGTTCCATGTACTTATGTTGCCGACGGGCACCATAGAACTGCAGCAGCAGCGCGGGTAGGGCTTGAACGTCAAAATTCAAACATTAACCATACAGGAAAAGAAGAATATAACTTTTTTATGGCAGTTCATTTCCCTGACAATCAACTTGCTATTATTGATTATAACAGATTGGTGAAGGATTTGAACGGGTTATCTGAAAAAGCTTTTCTTGAAGCTGTTGCAACATCGTTCGAAATTGATGAAATAGGCAATGAAATTTATAAACCTTGTAAACTGCACGAATTTTCAATGTATTTGGCCGGTAAATGGTATAAACTTAATGCCAAAAAAGGTTTTTATAACGATTCTGACCCAATTGGAGTACTTGATGTAACAGTTCTTTCTGAACATATTCTTGATAAGGTTTTGGGAATTACAGATTTGAGAACTTCAAAACGGATAGATTTTGTAGGTGGAATCAGAGGTTTGGGAGAGCTGAAACGCAGGGTGGATTCAGGTGAAATGAAGGTTGCATTTGCCCTTTACCCTGTATCAATGAAGCAGCTTATTGATATTGCCGACTCAGGTAATATTATGCCACCTAAAACAACCTGGTTTGAACCTAAACTTCGGTCCGGTCTTGTAATTCACGAACTTGATTAGGTAAAGCTAAAATTATAATAAATTTGAAAAGCCGGTATGCGATCACCTTTCATACCGGCTATTTTATTGGTATTTATTTCAGTTATTGCTGATTCAGTATCGTTTTAAAACCAAATAACAACAATGATTTTGTAAATGCTTTCATTAATGAAATTAAACTCATACTTATTATTCGCCCTCAAAATAAAAAAAATGAATAATTTTGCAAAACTGCAAACAGAAAAACCATAAAAATGTCAGTTACAGGTAATCTTAACCAAATAAAAAGTTTATTGCCCGATAATGTTAAATTGGTTGTGGTAACCAAAACCCATCCTACTGAAATTATTATGGAGGCCTATAAGGCAGGGCAGAGGCATTTTGGTGAAAACAAAGTACAGGAATTAACAAACAAAGCGCTTCAGCTACCTGCCGATATTAAATGGCATATGATTGGCCACCTTCAAACCAATAAAGTTAAACACGTAATACCATTTGTTTCTTTAATTCAGGGTGTTGATTCTTACCGGCTTTTGCAGGTTATTAACAAGGAAGCTGAAAAATGCAGGCTGGTGGTTGATTGCCTCTTACAAATTCATATAGCAACCGAATCAACTAAATTTGGGTTTACCGTTACCGAGTTAACAGATTTATTGAATAATGAAAATATTTTTGCATTAACACATGTCAGAATATGTGGATTAATGGGTATGGCTTCTTTTTCAGATGATTACAATCAGGTAAGAAGCGAATTTAAAGTGTTGAAGAAATTATTTGATTGGTTGAAGGATAATCAGTTTAAGGATCAATTTCACTTTAATATTTTGAGTATGGGAATGTCAGGCGATTATAATATTGCCATAGAAGAAGGGAGTACACTTATAAGAATTGGCAGTGCCATATTTGGAGAAAGGTGATAGGTATTTATAAATTTAATCAATTAACCTTATATTTAGTTAAGTTATAACCATATAATTTTACCTTTAGGTCTTTTTAATTAAATCTAAGGAACTGTTATATATTTACACAATTAATTTTTATCTAACTGTTACAATATGGCAAATTTGGAAACAACCTATTTAGGCTTAAAAATGAGTAATCCGGTTATTGTTGGAAGTTCGGGTTTGACTAATAGTGTTGAAAAAATAAAAATATTGAGGGATGCCGGTGCCGGTGCAGTTGTTTTAAAATCACTTTTTGAAGAACAAATCACCCATGAGGTAAACAGGGCCATGCAATTAAATCAGAACGTTGATTATCCTGAAGCATTTGATTATATTAGAGAATATTCAAAGGTTAATTCAGTATCGGCTTATCTTAAACTTATTGAGGAAGCTAAAGCAGCTGTTGATATACCCGTTATTGCAAGTATTAATTGTTTTTCATCAAGTGAATGGATTGATTTTGCAGTTCAAATTCAAAATGCCGGGGCCGATGCGATCGAGTTAAACCTGTTTGTGTTAAACACCGATAAAAACAGTAACCCTTCAGAATATGAAGAAACATATTATAAAATAGCCAAAATGGTAAGCCGGATTGTTACAATTCCGGTTTCAATGAAAATTGGCAATTATTTCTCAAATCTGGTTTCGGTTGTTAATAAATTGTCGGTATCGGGAGCAAAAGGAGTTGTTCTTTTTAACAGGTTTTATGAACCGGATATTAATATTCATAACCTGACATTAACTTCCGCCGATGTATTTAGCACATCTTCTGATATAAGAAATGCCCTGCGCTGGGTAGCTATTGTAACCGACAAGGTTAAGAATATTGAGGTTTCTGCATCAACCGGCGTTCACGACGGGGAAGCTGTAATTAAACAGT
The DNA here is from genome assembly GCA_037439945.1 of Marinilabiliaceae bacterium. GTDB lineage: Bacteria > Bacteroidota > Bacteroidia > Bacteroidales > Marinilabiliaceae > CALEUX01. The sequence goes on along the minus strand of JBBIVA010000041.1, from coordinate 2,479 downwards.
TGCTCGCAGGGGCCAAAACTGTACAGGTGTGCTCTGCGGTATATAAAGGTGGACCTGCAACGGTTACATCAATGATCAAGAAAATAGAAACATGGATGAATGATAAAGGATTTAAAAGCATCGATGATTTTAGAGGTAAAATGAATTATGGCCAGATAAAAAACCCCATGGTTTACGAAAGGGCCCAATTCATGAAATACTTTTCATCATTTGAATAACAGGTTGTGCTCTTAACTATAATTTTGCTGGTTAAAATATTGTAAAAAAAAATAGCTAATAATCAAAGGTTTTTCAAAACACTGGTATGCATTTAATTCAGGATTTCTCAAATGGCTCCACATGTTTGGTTTTAACAAACTGTAAATTGCCTATTCGGGATATGCTTGTTGCAACCCTTAAAACAAAAAGTGTTGTTTAAATATTAACTTATTAATTGTAACTGATTTGTATTTGATTAATTTGCCCAAATAGAATTGAATATTTTTGCAGAAAAATTTAGTTTAAAATCACTACTGTCCGATAAATTTTTTGATAAGATGTTATAATGCCAACTAATTGCGGTGTCCCTACAGGACACTGAAAATTGGGGTCGATTCATATTTACCGATATTCTGTACCTGACGGCACAGTACCGTTAGGGACTAAAGATCGGTAAAACACTTAATTGAGAATTGAACTTTTGTCCCGTTAGGGACAAAACCACTTTTTATCGGATAGTAGTGGTTTAAAATAAAAAATTCGTGTAACGGTTATTTTTCCGACTATTACAAAAACTAATACTTAGGATTTTAAATTAACTTTTTTTTGTTTTTCGCTGATAATGTTTAAATTTAGATGCATTTATCTGTAAAAAAGTTCATATATCGCTTTTTTACGTGAAAACATGAAATTTATTGTTTTTGAATTTTATATCACAAACAGCAGTCTATTTATGAAAAGATTTTTAAATGTTTTTGTTTTTTTCGCATCCACAGTTTTTATTTTAGGCTTGGTTAACTCATGTACCTGCCAAAGTCAAAAAAAACAACAAAGTGAAGAATCGGATATAATAGGATCGGTTGATGATCAGTTGATGAATGATTTTAACAGGTCCAAGCTTATTTTCTATTCATTGCCATCACCACTCGAAACAGCAATGCTGATTAAAAGAGCAGGGGCATCTTATGATGCCACTCTATTGAATAATATTGAAAATCTTTCCCGTTATAACACCAATCTTAAAATGGCATTAAATCTTGGGGTTTATAGCGCCGATATGAGCTATTCCAGTTTATTTGACCAGACTCAAAATACTTTAATGTATATGGGTGTTGCCCGTAAACTGGCAGAGCAACTTGGAGTTATTGGGGCAGTTGATGAAACCACAATCAGAAGATTAGAAGAAAACATGAATAACCGTGAGGTAGTAATGGATATTATTTCTGAAAACTTCATGAATTCTAATGCTTATCTTAACGAAAATAACCGGCCTGCAATAGCAGTTATGGTATTGGTGGGTGGTTGGATCGAAGGACTTTATATTGCCACACAATTAACAAATGGCAATATGGAAAACAATCCAAGACTTGTGGACAGGATAGTTTACCAGAAATTATCCTTACAAACAGTTATCAGCCTTCTTGAGAATCATCAGGAAAATAAGGATGTTAAATACCTTATTGGGAAAATGGGTGAACTCAAATCCATTTTCGATGAAATAAGAATTGTAAATTCATCAAAAGTTGAAGCGGAAACAATCCCTGAAAAGCAGATGACCATTATTCGTTCAGAAGCTGAAACGTTTATGTCAAAAGATGTTTTTGAAAGGTTGGTTAAAAAAGTACTTGAGATTAGAAATGAATTTATCTCATAATACTTACTTTTGAATTTGAAAATTTTACAATGAACCTCACTTTTCTTTTTAAGTTTATTGTTGTTTTTAATTTGCTGATGGTTTCGGGTAATGGTTTTTCACAATGCGTAAGCTTTGCCCGTAACATTGCAAAACCCAGGTTGGCACCATTTATTCACGATGGTAATTTTAATGCAACTTACATGGAGGAGGGCGAATCAGCCGAACTTTATAAAACATTTTTTGAAGGAGAGGAGTATCGGTTGGTTGTTGTAGCTATTGAAAGTTTACCAAAACTGCGTATCAGGGTTTTGGATGACCAGCGAAATGTACTTTTTGATAATGGAAACCATCAGTATGTCCAGGTTTGGGATTTTATTGCCAAAGCAACAGGGACACTTACAGTTCATGTTAAAATACCCGATAACAGCCAGAAAACATCAGTGACAGGAGGATGCGTTGCTATACTTTTTGGTGTTAAATCCAATTTAGGAAAAAAAAATAAGTTATAGGCCAAATAATTTTAGCTTATAAATTTAACCCAAATTTGTCTTTATCCATTTTTTCCAATGACCGTCATTAGAAATTAATAATATTAAGTTATTGATTACATGCCTTCTATTTTGACAAATCGCTAAAGAAAAACTA
>JBBIVA010000040.1:0-27929 GCA_037439945.1 Marinilabiliaceae bacterium | reverse complement strand
CCGTTAGGGACTAAAGATCGGTAAAACACTTAATTGAGAATTGAACTTTTGTCTTGTTATGGACAAAACAACTTTTTATCGGATAGTAGAGTTAATTTATATTACAATCCCCAACATGCCGTGGGCAAAATCACGTGAAATGGAACTGCATAAATATCATTGATTTTGTAAGTCTTTTATTGGTTCCACAGGTTTTTATTTGGCCTTACCAATTATCGGTTAAGGTGAGTTTTCCGAAATTTCAGTATTTTAATTATCCAAAACATATATTAAAAACAATGACTTTAGTTTTTTTAATTGATTAATACCTCAAGAAACCTTAATTCACTCAAATTTACTAAAGTTACTCAAACCTGTTTTAAGAAATTATTTTGTCCTACTCCTTTACAAGCAGTAGGAATGAATGTTTTTAAATTGTGAAATAACCCAATTTTGGTTATATGATAAATTTCTAATTTTTTTTAAAATAATAAAGGCAACCAATAACCGGTTGCCTTTATTAATTCTATAATGCCAATTAATTATTTTTTTGGTGATTCTTTTACTTTTAGGTGATCTCCGGTCCCATCAACAATTTTTTTGTAGAAAGAGTCTGAATATCCGGGGAATTTGGCATGTTTTGGATTTCCATGCTCATTTCGTAAAAACTTACCATCTTTTTCTTCATGCAAGTTCCCATCAAGGTATTTTACCATTAGAAATTCACCAAGTTTTTTCCATGTGTTATATGTTAGTGATGCCTGGGAATGAGAAAAATCTGTTAAAAAATCCTTTGCCATTGCCGGATCTTTTTGAAATAGGGTTTTGGCTGCCTGATCAACTACGGGGGTCAAGGTTTCAAACTTGTCCTCGAGCGCTTTTTGCTGTTTCCTTATATCCTCAATCATGAAATTATACCTGTGATAGGCCTGATTTGCCACCCAGTTAAATACCCAGAAGGCTGAATTCCAGGTAAATTCCAAAAGGTTCCCATTGCCAACAGCGAAGTTTTCAGGAATATCGTTCATGCCCATATACATAGGTACATATACCGACATATTGGCATCATCAACACCAAACCAAAGAATACCGCCTATGGCGTTTGGTAACCATCCTCGCATTTGTGCCACAAAAGAGAATCCGGTTTGTTGAGTTGCTATTGCCCTTTCATTAAAATATGAAACATTATCAACCTTCCAGGTTAAAGGCCGGAACCTGTATGGCACTCCGAATGCCCCTGCGCCCGGATCCTTGGTCATGGTAAGTGGAGTCCCCTCATAATAGTCACGCATTATATTCATCACGTCGCGGGCGGAAAGTTGCTTAGCAGGTTTTATATAAAGGGGCATTCGTTCATCAGATTCACCAAGAATAAATGTTTTATATTTATCCATTTGGGGATTCATTATCCTGAAGGCGCTCCAAACACGGGCTTCGCAAAATCTAACAGCACCAAAATCCAATGGTGCATAAGCATCGGCAAAACTGAAATCTTTATTTTTACCTGTAAAATATCCTTTTTCGCGGGCAAAAGAAATTATATCATTGGAGTATAATACATTATCCTTATCATTTAAATTAAATTGCGTGATCCTTGCCTGGTTAGCATGGGCTGAAACATATCCGTCGGGTATTTTAACAGCCACCCAAACAGCACCCCTGTTTCCAACACCTTTTCCAATCATCTCCATTATCCATACTTCATTTGGGTCAGCAATAGAAAATGACTCACCAGAACTGTAATAACCGAATTCATCTACCAGTGATGTCATAATTTGTATTGCTTCACGGGCATTACGTGCACGTTGAAGAGTAATGTAAATAAGGCTTCCGTAGTCAATTAGACCTGTAGTATCAATTAACTCGGGCCTTCCTCCAAAAGTTGTTTCTCCAATGGTAAGCTGATGTTCATTCATATTACCAATTACATTATATGTACGGGCCACCTGTGGTATTTTACCAAGAAATTTACCTGTATCCCATTCGTGAACATCTATCATAGATCCGGCCGGATGTGTTTTTCCGGGCCAGTAGTACAATTCCCCGTATAAGTCGTGGGAGTCGGCAGAATAGGATACAATAGTTGACCCATCAGTTGAGGCCCCTTTAGTAACCAAAATATTTGTACATGCCCAAGCCTGGTTTAAATTGTTTGCAATGCCGGACAGCAATATTATTATTGCCGCAATCCATTTTTTTATCATAATAATTTCTCATTTATGTTATTAATATCAATTATTACAAAAATAGTAAATATGTGGTTATTATCTTTTTTGTTTATTCATTTCAGGAGTTGTTTTTCCGTCCTTCAAAAACAAAATTAGATTCATTTAATAAGGGTTCACCATTCCACCTGTATGCTGCCAGTCGCCCGAAACCTGCAATACAATTATCCACACAACAAATATTTGGTTTTGGAATTAACTGGCCGGAACCAATGCAGTAATGACCAAAAAAAACAATAGGTTCATAGTTCTTATATACTGAAAATGGCGATAAAATCTGTTCCGGAACGGTATAATTGGGCATAATAAACCTGTTGCCAAAGCTTAACTCTCTAAAAGTTTTACCATTCGGGTATTCCCACCATTTAATCCGGAAATTTGTTCTCCTGATATTTTTTTCATCTTTTATAATAAGGTTCTTTGGCATAGTTATTTCAACACCTCTTGTTGTTTGTTTTATAGCAATAGAAAATTCTGAATCATCCCTGAATATTTCTTTTATAAGTTTTTTGGTTAGTTTACCTTCAGAGATATTATTTTCTATTGTTCGCAGATGATTGCTATTCCAGTATGCATGAACAACCCTGATAGGCCCCAGGTTAAGAAAAAACGGGAGTTTCCTTAACCATTTAATTGTGTCATCCAAAAGTGGCGGGTTATCACTATATTGTTCCCGGATGTTTTCCATCTGTTTTTTGTTTGATATTGCTAACTGGGCAATTGGGTTACCTGATTTTGTTAAAGTAAAATATCCTATTGCATTTAATTCATGGTTTCCCAGTATGGCATAACCACTATTATTTTCAACCATATTTCTTATAATGGTCAAAACACCCCTTGTATCCGGGCCCCTGCCAACATAATCCCCCACAAAAACAGCCTTTCTTTGCGGATGTTGCCATGAACCATAAAGCATTGAGTATCCCATTTTTTCAAGTAACGTGGTCAATTCCCGGCTGTATCCGTGAACGTCCCCAATAATATCATAATAACCCTCCGGAAGTGTCAGAGTTGGTGAAATAAACCTTTTTTTAAAATGCTTAAAGAAATTGAATATTATTTTTTTTTCTTCCATTCTTTGTGTTTCAACTTTAAACCTTCATTAAATTTTAGCATTAAAATTGGCTTTAATTTAATAATCCGTATCTTTTATCTCTTAAATACAAGGTTTATATTCGCTTAACATTGCTGGTTTTCATTAGTGCCAATTTGTTACTATTAAAATGATAAAAATATCCTCTGTAAAATATCCAATGGTAATAATTTTCAATAGTTTTATCAGGGCCTTTTGTAATTATATACTTTGGGATTTGACGAAATTATCAAAATTTGGTTTTAAATTTAATGATGTTACTCAGCATTATAACCATAAAGTTTTGTTTGGAAAATTTATTAATACAAATTAAGTTATACTTTGTTTACAAAATTGAAAACTAAAATTTAAATGTATAGTGAAAGAAAATATAAACTGGGGAATAATAGGGTGTGGAGATGTTACCGAATTAAAGAGTGGTCCGGCCTTCAATAAAATTGAAGGATCAAAACTTGTGGCTGTTATGAGAAGGGACGCAAAACTTGCAGCTAACTATGCTGCAAGACATTCAGTTCCAAAGTGGTATGCAAATGGCGATGATTTAATAAATGATCCCGAAGTTAATGCTATTTATATTGCCACTCCACCTTCAACTCATTCATATTATGCCATTAGGGCAATGCAAGCAGGGAAACCTGTATATGTTGAAAAGCCAATGGCTGCAACCTATACTCAGTGTCTTGAAATGATAAATGTTTCAAATGGAACAGGGGTTCCCTTGTTTGTGGCCTATTACCGCCGCTCGTTACCAGGCTTTATAAAAGTAAAGGAATTAGTTGATGAAGGAATAATTGGTAAAACAATTATGGTAAATATAAAATTAATAAGGCCTCCCTTACCAGCCGAAAAAGATTTTACAAAACCAATATGGCGGGTAGATCCTAAGATTGCAGGTGGAGGGATATTTTATGATTTGGCGTCTCATCAATTGGATTTTCTGGATTATGTTTTTGGGCCGGTTACCGAAGTTGGCGGTATTGCTGAAAACAGTGCAGGGTTATATAGTGCTGAGGATTGTGTAACTGCCATACTGAGGTTTAAATCAGGAGTTATAGCATCCGGGGCATGGTGTTTTGTTGCGGATGAAGGAAACAGCAAGGATGAAATTGAAATAATTGGTTCAAAAGGAAGGATTTTGTTTTCAACATTTGGCCATCAACCGGTTAAGCTAATTACTGAAAACAAAATAATTGAGTTACCTTATATCAACCCTGTAAACATCCAGTTTAATCTCATTAAACAAATTGTGGAAACTATCCAGGGAAAATCAGAATGTAACAGTACAGGTATTACCGCCGCGCGCACTAACCGGGTAATGGAAGATATATTAAAAGGATTTTATCCATGATATAAATCTGTTGCATCGGATTTTTAACATTTGCATTAAAATACTACTTTTGAGGTTGAATTAATCATAGCAAAAAATGTTTGAAAATTTATCGGAAAAGCTTGAACGCTCGTTTAAACTGCTTAAAGGGCAAGGCAAAATTTCAGAAATTAATGTTGCCGAAACATTAAAAGATATACGTCGGGCACTTTTAGATGCCGATGTTAATTATAAAATAGCCAAAACATTTACTGAAACAGTAAAGGAAAAAGCCCTTGGGCAGAATGTTCTGACTGCAGTCAAGCCCGAACAAATGATGGTTAAAATAGTGCACGATGAGCTGACTGAGCTTATGGGTGGAGATTATACTGATATTGACCTTAAAGGGAATCCAACCGTTATATTAATTGCCGGGTTACAAGGTTCAGGTAAAACCACATTTTCAGGGAAATTGGCTAATCTTCTTAAAACTAAAAGAGGCAAAAGCCCAATGTTGGTAGCCGGCGACGTGTACCGCCCGGCGGCTATTACACAATTACAGGTTTTGGGCGAACAGATTCAGGTGCCGGTTTACACTGAACCCGGAAATAATGATCCTGTAAAAATTGCCAGGGAGGCTTTAAAGCAGGCCAAACTTAAGGGAAATAATGTTGTAATTATAGATACTGCAGGTCGTTTGGCTGTTGATGAGCAAATGATGAACGAAATTGCAGCTGTTAAAGATGCAGTAAAACCCAACGAAATACTTTTTGTTGTTGATTCAATGACAGGGCAGGATGCCGTTAATACTGCAAAAGAGTTTAATGATAGGTTGGATTTTGATGGGGTTGTTTTAACTAAATTAGATGGCGATACCCGTGGAGGTGCTGCATTGTCAATCAGAAGTGTTGTAAATAAACCAATAAAATTTGTAGGTACCGGTGAAAAACTGGAGGCTCTTGATGTTTTTCACCCAAACAGGATGGCCGACAGAATATTGGGCATGGGCGACATTGTTTCATTGGTTGAAAGAGCACAGGAAAATTTTGATGCAGAGGAGGCCCGTAAACTTCAGAAAAAAATTGCCAAGAATCAATTCAGTTTCAATGATTTCTTAAGCCAGATTCAGCAAATTAAGAAAATGGGTAATTTGAAAGACCTGGCCGGTATGATTCCCGGAATGGGGAAAGTAATAAAGAAAATGGATTTTGATGATAATGCCTTTAAGGAAGTTGAAGCCATAATTTTTTCAATGACCCTGGCCGAAAGGGAAAACCCGTCAATTCTTAACGGAAGCCGGAAAAAAAGGATTGCCGATGGTAGCGGAACTACAATACAGGAAGTTAACAGGTTATTGAAACAATTTGAAGATACCCGCAAAGTGATGAAAATGATGAGCCAGGGAAAAAACCTATCTAATTTAATGGCAAATATGCAAAGACACAATTAAAACCTTTTTAAATAATATTAAATTAAGAAAATGCAGTTAATTGACGGAAAAGCTACAGCTCAGGCTGTTAAACTTGAAATAGCCGAAGAAGTAAAAAAAATGGTGGCAAAAGGTATGAAAAAACCGCACCTGGCTGCTGTTTTAGTGGGTAATGATGGTGGTAGCGAAACCTATGTAGCTGCAAAAATCAAAGCTTGTAGCGAGGTAGGGTTTAATTCATCGCTTATCCGTTTTGATAATGAAGTTTCAGAAACAGAGTTATTAAATGCCGTAAAGAAACTAAATGAAGATGCTGATATAGATGGTTTTATAATTCAATTACCATTGCCTGAACATATTTCTGAAGAGAAAGTAACAGAGGCTATTGACCCTCGTAAGGATGTTGATGGTTTTCATCCGCAAAACCTGGGCCGGATGATAACAGGTGTACCATCATTTGTTTCGGCTACTCCACAGGGAATAGTAGAATTAATTAAGAGATATAGTATTGAAACCAAAGGCAAACATGTAGTTGTTATAGGCCGCAGTAACATTGTAGGAAGACCAATGAGTATCCTCCTTTCGCTTAAAGGGAACCCTGGTGATGCAACAGTTACTGTTTGTCACAGTAGAACCGGTAATTTAAAGGAGTTGTGTTTACAGGCTGATATAATAATTGCCGCTATAGGTATTCCGGGTTTTGTAAAGGCCGATATGGTAAAAAAAGGTGCAGTGGTTATTGATGTTGGTACCACCAGGGTTGAATCTAATGATACAAAAAGTGGTTGGAGGTTAAAAGGGGATGTTGACTTTGAAAATGTTGCCCCCAATTGCAGTTTTATTACACCTGTCCCGGGTGGAGTGGGGCCTATGACAATAGTTTCACTTCTTTTTAATACATTGAAAGCTGCAAAAAAGGAAGTTTACAGTTAGTTTAATTTTAGTTTTGCTTTTGGGAACCAAATTGTCGAAAATAACTCTAAAATTAGATGTGGCGGTAATTCAAATAACACGTGCAATCAGGTAATAAAAAATAATTTGTAGTTGTACAATATTAATTAAATTATTCACTACTGTCCGATAAATTTTTCGATAAGATGCTATAATGCCGACTTATTGATGTGTCCCTACAGGAAACTGAAAATTGGGGTCGATTCATATTTACCGATATTCTGTACCTGACGGCACAGTACCGTTAGGGACTAAAGATCGGTAAAACACTTAATTGAGAATTGAACTTTTGTCTTGTTATGGACAAAACAACTTTTTATCGGATAGTAGTGTAAATGATTAATTATCCATTTTTGAGTAATGGAAAAATGTAAGTGCACAATTTATTTAGGTTGTAATTTATTGGGGCGATAAAGCTAACTCATTATTAATCATTCTGTTGTTATATTGTTGAATTACCGCTTTAAGTAAATCAAGTTCCTTTTGCGGAACTTCAGTTTTTCCTTTAAGATTATTTGTAAGTAAAGGGTCATCCTTGTAATTGTAAAATGCAATTACATCTTTCCCATCAAAATAAATTGCCCAGTTGTTCATTAAAAACTGGTATGATTCATTAATATAATTAAGAACATATTCATTGCCCTCTGATGTATTATTTAGTAAATCACTTCCAAATGCTATATATGGATCATTAAAACCCAAAAAATTGAGCACGGTTGGCATAATATCAGTTTGCTGGGCCAGTTTATGGCTTTTCCCTTTCAGGTTATGTCCGGGAGCATAAAACAATAGTGGTACCGCAAAAGCATTATAGTTGGTTTTATATTCATTATGATAAGCAGTAATACTATGATCGGCAGTTATTACAAATAAAGTGTTATTGAACCATTCTGATTTTGAAGCGGTTTCAAAAAACTTTCTCAAAGCCATATCGGAGTAACCTATACATTGATGCAATAGTTGAGTCCCTTTTGGAAAAACACCTTCATATTTGGCTGGTACTTTAAATGGGTGATGTGATGAAACGGAAAAAACTGATGTTACGAAGGGTTGTTTAAAATCGTTAATCTTACCGGCAAAAAACTGAAAAAACTGTTCATCCCAGATACCCCATATACCATCGAAATCCTCACTTTTACCATACTCATCCTTTCCATAATAATAATCAAATCCGGCCATACGGGTAAAAGCCTCAAAACCCATTGATCCGTTGGGCGCCCCATGAAAAAATGATGTGTGGTACCCCTTTTGACGAAGTAACTCACCCATTCCGCTAATGCGGTTTGATGAATATTCAGAAACCACAAACGGTTGTACCAAAGCCGGAAGCGACGCCAATATCGATGGTAAGGCATCTATTGATTTCCGGCCATTTGCAAAGGCATTTGTGAATGTAAAGGAATGGTTTACCAATGAATCAAGGAAGGGTGTGTATCCTTTATAATTTCCATTGTGCAATGTTGGGTTTAAAGCACCAGAATGCTCCCGGCTAAAACTTTCAAGAATGATTATAACAACATTCAGGTTTTTAAATTCCCGATTGTCTTTTCGTTCGTGAACGGGAGAGTAAATACTGTTAAGGGTTTCGTAATCTGTATAGTAATGTTTTGGTGTAAATGTTGTTTTACCAATTGTCCTTAACATACTAAATGGTGTATTTAGAACCAATGCCATTTCTTCAGGGGCATTAACATATTTGCCGGCGTTACCCATTGTTATTGGCCGTGTACTGTGCCTGTATCCTCCCCTAATCCCTACAACTGCCAGTGCACCAAAAAGCCCCAGAATAACTGATCCGGAAATTGTGTAAATCCATGCCGGTTTTATTGGCATATGTTTAGGTTTTATTTTTTTAACCAGATAATAAAAGGTAACTGTTAATAACAACCAGAACAAAAAAGCATACCAATAATCATAAATAAAGCGAATCCATAACCTTCCCATGTTGTCTTCATTGGCAAAAATATCGAACACACTAAAGGTTGTACGCTTAAGAGTAAATTTGTAATAAATAAAGTCACTTATATTTACTGCAAATCCTATAGAATTTACTAAGAAAAAAAGAAAATCTGTTGGCCCCTGGTACCATTTGTTAAATTTAAATTTAAAAGGGACCAGGTATAAGAAAAACATTAATACGTTTAAATACAAAATACCGCTGATATCGAATAATACTCCCCCTTTCATTATAGTTAGAAACCCTGGAAAAGTTACATTAGGAAAAAGATCCTGGTTGAAAAAATAAAACCCAATACGACAAACAGAATAAAAAACCAACAATACCAGAAATCTGTATATTAAAACAAAATATTCGTTTATTGAATATCCTTTTATTTTAATCATGGCCAGTTAATTTTATATAAACCGAAATTTATCCCACAGCACTTTACACCTCTGGCAGAGCTCTTCAACCCGTTTTGTTTTGCAGGATGTGAGTAATTTTAAACTAAAAAATTGCTGCAAAAATAACTTATTTTAAAATGAATTAGATAAATAATTTATCAAATTACAAGGAGTTTGACATTCTGGGTTCATTAATTTAGTTTTTTTCAATAGTGCCCGGTTGAATTAATGAAATATGTTTGGTTAATTTTATATGAATATTATGTATTGTATGGGGCAATTTTCCGCACCAAAAAATTTCCTTCAGGAAAATCAATTTTATTGGCGTTTAAAAACATAGGCTGTTTGGGCGGGTCGTGTCCCGTGATTTTAGCCCATAGAGTTGATTTTTAGTGGCGATATAAGTTTTTGTTGTATTTATAAAACTTACAAAACTACAATAGGGGTGTGACTGCGGCATTTGGCGTAAAATTCCGGTTTAACGGAACTTACTTTTTTTGCGGTTGAGGGGCGGATCGGATCATGAATACCATTTTAAGAAAAACACTAAAGAAACGGGCCCCATAATATAGTGCCGGGTTTCCCCGATTTATCGTGACAGGCAACCTGGCCTTTTTTGAAAATTATTAACGGATGAAACACCCATGTTTTGCAAACACAACTTCTCCCGACTTTTCGGGAAACACAATAATGACAAAATCAGCAACATGGGTGTTCTCCCGCAATTGCGGTACAAGCCATCGTTCCTTTTAATCCCGGCAAAAACATTAGTTCATGCCATTCCTAATGACTAATCCTGGTTAAAGGTTTGAAATAATAAACCAAAAACTAAATTACCTTTATTAAGATTAACTAAAATAAGGTGTATTAAATATGTTTAATAGTGTTAATCAGTTATTACATGGTAGTTTTTTATAAAACGGAAAGATTACAAATTGAACCGTCTAAAAATAATTGGAATATAATATAAGGTTAAAAAAAAACCGCTGCCCTGTGAGCAACGGTAATTTTGTATAAAGAATAAAGAAATTAAACCCTTTTCTCTTTAATACGGGCCTTTTTACCTGTTAAATTGCGCAGGTAGTAAATTCTTGCACGACGAACTTTACCAAGCCTGTTTACTTCTACCTTTTCAATGAAAGGTGAATTCATTGGGAAAATACGTTCAATTCCCACATTGTTGGAAACCTTACGAACGGTAAACCGTTTGTTGGCCCCTGTGCCTTTGATTTGGATAACCACTCCTTTAAAAACCTGCACCCGCTCTTTGTTACCCTCGCGGATTTTGTAGTGAACCGAAATGGTATCGCCGGATCTGAATTCCGGCATTTCTGCCCCGGCAGCAAAAGCTTCTTCAGCAACTTTAATCAAGTCCATTTTTTTGGCGCTTTTGAAGATTATACTTAACCCGTGCAATATTATCTGACCCCTGTGTCCAGTAAGAGATTACACGAAACGGCTGCAAAATTATACTTTTTTGATGAAATTTCAATATCCCGGACATTTTTTTTATGCAAAACATTTGAAAATTAGTTATAGCATAAACAGCACTGCTAAAACATAAAAACATAATTTTACAGGCTATTAATAATGACGTTAGTTTCATCCAAACCCTGGGACATTATATTAACGGTTATTTTTCCTTTTTCACCGGCTTTTGATTTAATAATTGCCAGGCAAAGACCATTAAAGGCATTCTTTTTATTCTCCAGGAATGAATCCATATTTGTAGGATCCCCGTTATCAGTTGCAACAATTTCACCCGGGCCATCAATAGTGAACTCAATCAGGTTGTTTGAAAGAGGCACCACAAAACCGTCCTTATCAGTAATCTGAACAGTAATAAATGCAAGGTCATTACCATCAGCAAGAATAGTTTCGCGGTCAACTGTTGATTTAAGCATTATTGGTTTATCAGTTGTTTTAACAAAATTTTCGGCCCATTTTAAACCATTTTTATAAGCTACCACTTTTAATTCTCCCGGAGCATATTTTACTCCATCCCAACGTAACCTGTATTCAAACATTTGTTTTTTCTTTCTTCCCAGCGATACGCCGTTTAAAAATAATTCAGCCTCATCACCTGACGTGAAAACATGTACCGGTGTAACTTCCCCAATTCGGTCCGGCCAATTCCAGTGTGGGAGAATGTGGGCCATTGGAAAGTCGGGCCTCCAATGTGATTGATACAGGTAGAACCTGTCTTTTTTGAACCCTGCCAAATCAATAATTCCGCAATAAGTACTGCGCGAGTCATAGTATGGTGTAGGTTCGCCAAGGTGGTCCCAACCTGTCCACACAAATTCGCCGGCCACAAAGGGGTGCTTTTCAATTGAACTAAAAACTTTATCGGCTGATGAACCAAAATCAACAGCATAAAGCTCATAGGAGCTAACCTGACGTGCTTTTGAATTACCCCCCCTGCCATCCCTTGTTGGGGAGCTTATTTCTTCTGAAACCGGAAAATAATAAATACCACGGCTGCTAAATGCCGAAGCAGTTTCACTGCTTAGAATCAATTTTTGGGGAAACTGACTGTGAAATGCATTGTATTGCGGGGCTGTCCGGATTCTATCTGTACCCTCAAATTCAGGTGCCTGCCTTATTCCTTCACCCTGATAATTCAGGCTTATTATATCTACTGCTGCCGGCAATGGCATGTAGGGTTTTGCATAGTTCATTGCCGATGTTGATGGGCGTGAAGTATCTTCTTCTTTTAAAATCTCATTTAATCGTTTTGCAATTTCAGCTCCATCTTCACCCGTATATTGTTCTCCAACTTCATTTCCAATACTCCACATAATTACCGATGGGCAGTTTCTGTCTCTTCTAACCATTGAACGTAAATCCTGCTCATGCCAATCCTTAAATATCAGGTGAAAATCGTGGGGAGTTTTTTTGCGTTCCCATGAATCGAATATTTCATTTACTACCAGAAACCCCATTCTATCAGTTAGTTCAAGAAGTTCGGGTGCCGGGGGATTATGGGCCATACGGATGGCATTACATCCCATTTCCCTTAAAATTTCAAGCTGTCTTTCAGCAGCTCGAACGTTAAATGCTGCTCCTAATGACCCTAAATCGTGATGCTGGTTAACTCCTTTTATTTGAATGCGCTCTCCATTTACAAACAAACCTTTATCAGGATTAAATTCAATAGAACGGATACCAAAAACTGTTTCATATTGGTCAAGGGTTTTTCCCCTGCTTGTTAACGTTGTCACTGCCACGTAGCGATTGGGTTTCTGAGTTGGCGGTGGGCCCCAGAGTTTAGGTTTTTTAATTGTTACACTGCCTTTAACAAATTCACTATTGCCTTTACTTATTTTTGTTTTTACAGGTTTAAAAACGGTTATTAATTTTCCTTTTGTTATACCGTCAGGATTCAATTCAAAAATTCTTGTAATAACATTAACCTGTTGGTTGGTATCCGATTCATTATCAATTTTAATTTCGATGTTAATATCCGCCGAACCTTCTGAAACATGTGGTGTGGTAATAAATGTTCCCCAATGCCCGATATGCACCGGGTTACATTTGGTTAACCACACATTTCGGTAAATTCCTCCACCCGGATACCAGCGGGCAGAGTGGTTTGGATTATCCAGACGAATGGCCAGTTGGTTTTCGCCTCCCGGATTAATGTAGGGAGTCAGGTTTAAACGCCATGAATTGTAACCATATGGCCATCCTCCTACTAAATGTCCGTTTAACCAAACTATTGCATAAGACATTGCCCCGTCAACATCCAGGAAAATTGATTTACCCTCGTCGGTTGAATGTATATCAAGTTTTTTCCTATACCAGGCAACCCCCGGAGAAGGTAATCTACCCATTCCTCCTCCAACTTGTGGATTGGGGCCACTATAAAAAGGGCCTTTTATTGCCCAGTCGTGTGGTAATTCAACCTTCTCCCACAACAAATCATTAAACCCAGGTTTAACAAACTCAAAATTGCTTCCGGGATTCCAATCAGGCCCGGAATATCTTTTTTCCGGGCTTTTAATAAAGCTATTACCGGATATTAAAATCCACGGTTTTAGTACAAATTTATTTGTTGAAACTTCAATTGCATCAGTCGGTTTGCTGTCAGCAGGTTTTGAGTCATCATTATCTTTTACTTCAGGTCTGATATCATAGATTAATGTATCAGGTTTTTCGTTCGAACCATATTTATAAAAACGCCAGTCGTTATTTATAGAAATCCGTTGTCTTGGCATTAATTTATTACTATTATTATTGGTTATTTGACCGTAAACATGTGGTTGAAGGCCCCAAAAAAATACTATTACCAAGAACGAAATCTTTAGTTTTAAATAATTTCTGAAAATAGGGAGAAGATGTTTCATAAAGTTTTAATAAAAATTATTATAGTTTGCAATTTTACTAAAGCAAAATCAAAATACCTAAAATTCAATCATCAATAAATGAGTGTTATAATATAAAAAAGCCTGTTTTACCTTTTTTCAATCCTTAAATTTTTGTGAAAAACTGAAAATTAAAGTATCATTGCATACACATCTAACTTTATTTAAATAATATGGAAAATAAAAGTAACAACCATCTGGTTGGCATGACCGTATTCGGAGCCATCTTTTTCATTTTTGGTTTTGCCACAACATTTATTATACAGTTAACAGCTCCTGTGATGAAAATTTTTGGACTTAGCGAATTTGGCGCGCAATTATTAACGTCCGCCTTTTTTATTGCTTATCCAGTTATGTCTGTACCTACAGGAATGCTGATTAATAGAATTGGATACAAATGGACGGTAAGTCTGGGCCTTATCTTAATGGCCATCGGTAGTTTAATTTTTGTACCAGCAGCAAAAATCCCTTCTTTTGAATTATTTCTTCTTGCTACATTTATTTTAGCAACTGGTGTGGTATTTTTACAGGTTTCAGCAAATCCTTATGTTACAGCAATTGGCCCTGAAAGTGCTGCTTCAAGCCGTTTGAATTTAACTCAGGCTTTGAACTCCATTGCAACTATGGTAGCTCCCTGGTTAATTGCTGTTGTAATTTTCCGTGGACTTGAACTTCCCGGTGTTGATGGCGATGCTCAGGCTTATGGTTTGCAGGTAGCTGAGCGTATTCCTTTCCCATTTATAGTTATGGCTTTAATTGTAATAGTAGTTGCTGTTTTATTGTTCTTAATAAAATTGCCTGTTATTGCTACCAGTAAAGGGAAAGAGAGTGGTAGTATTTACAAATATCCACATGTGCTTCTTGGAGCTTTTGGTATTTTCTGCTATGTGGGTGCTGAGGTGGGTAACGCCGGATTATTGGTGAACTATCTGGGTCAGAGTTCTTTAGGCATATCCGCCGAAATGGCCTCAACCTATGCAGCCATTTATTGGGGCGGAGCTATGGTGGGACGTTTCTTTGGTTCCATAATGTTTTCTGATGCACAACAATCTAAAAAGTACATTTATTCTTTCTTTGTATTGATTCTGGCCTTTATTTCAGGTGCTTTCGTTACCGATTGGAACTGGAAAATCGGTGCTATCTTTACCGGAATTGCTTTGGTTAACTATATCTTTATGCTTGTTGGTAAAGGTCAACCAGCCCGTTCGTTAGGTATTTTTGCACTGGTTGCAGGTGTTCTTGGATTGGTTACTACTTTTACCCAGGGCCACGTAGCATTATGGACTGTAGTATCAATTGGTTTGTTCAACTCTATTATGTTCCCAAATATCTTTGCGCTTGCAGTTAAAGATCTTAAGGGTGGTGAGTTGGCATCGGCTTCGGGCATCATCAATGCCTTAATTGTAGGTGGTGCCGTTATTCCGCCGCTTATGGGTTCAATTGCCGATAATTATGGTTATACGTATGCCTATATTGTTCCGGCCATTTGTTACCTTTACATCTTCTTCTTTGCTGTAAAGGGTAGTAAAATCAGAAGAGCTTAATACAATAAACAGATATAGACCCATCGCTTTGGTATTAAAAGTGATGGGTTTTTATATTTAAAACACGTCGTTAAATAACCTGGGGCAAAGAGTGTTCTTTGTTACCAATAAATAAAGGAATTTTATGAAGAAGTTTGCAATTGGAATTGACATTGGTGGCACCAACACCGCAATTGGTGTGGTTGATGAAGGTGGTAATGTTTTGGTTAAGGGCGGGATTGATACGCCTTCACATGGCGATATTAACCAGTATGTGAAAGATTTGGCTGCTGCCGTTCGCGAGATGATTAAATCAGTTACCTTACTGAACCCTGAGTCGGAAGTACTGGGTATTGGCATTGGGGCCCCCAATGGTAACTACTACAATGGAACCATTGAATATGCACCAAACCTTTCATTTAAAGGTGTTATTCGTTTGGTTGATTTGTTAAAGGCTCAATTTCCTGAGTATAAGTATCTGGCTTTAACCAACGATGCCAATGCAGCGGCTATTGGTGAAATGGTGTATGGTGGCGCCAAGGGGATGAAAAATTTTGTAATGTACACTCTGGGTACAGGTGTAGGAAGCGGTGTGGTAGTGAATGGTGACTTGGTTTATGGTCACGATGGGTTTGCTGGTGAATGCGGGCATACCACACTTATTCCGAATGGTCGTTTGTGCGCGTGCGGTGCTTTAGGGCATCTCGAGGCTTATTGCTCTGCGCCCGGTATGAAACGTACCGCTTTTGAACTGATGGCCCATTACAATGCCACTGATAGTCTTTTGGCCGATAAATCGTTTAACGAATTAAATTCGAAAATGATTTACGATGCAGCTGTGAAGGGAGATAAAATCGCTTTGGAAGTGTTTGAGCTTACCGGAAAGTATCTAGGACAGGGATTGGCCGATACCGTGCATCATCTTTCGCCTGAAGCCATTTTCCTTTTTGGAGGTCCTACAGCTGCCGGTGATTTTATTTTTAAACCTACCATCGACAGTATGGAAGCACACTTATTACCTATCTTTAAAAACAAGATTAAGGTACTTCCTTCAAAACTGAGCGCAGGCGATGCTGCTATTGTCGGCGCAAGTGCATTGGTTTGGAAAGAAATTGAAAAATAGTAATTTATTGTTTTTTTTTAAAGGAAGTTGTTCAATTGTGCAACTTCCTTTTTTTGTGTTTTTTATTTTCTCAAATTAAAATTCGATTTCATTTGAATGGTAAAAGTTAAATATTGTAATTAAAATAATCATGTTTTATTTAAATTGATTATTTTAACGTTTCAAAAATCTCAAAATTATGTCTGAAAACTATTTTAAGAAATATCCTTCAAAGGATGGTTATTTTAATGAGTATGGAGGTGCCTTTATTCCACCGGTTTTAGAGGCGGAAATGAAAAAAATTACTGATGCTTATTTTGCCATAAGTAAATCACATAATTTTATTTCAGAACTTAGAAGTATCAGGAAACATTATCAGGGTAGGCCTACACCGGTTTACTATTGTAACCGTTTGTCAGAGAAATATGGGGGCAGAATATACCTTAAACGCGAGGATTTAAACCATACAGGTGCTCATAAACTTAACCATTGCATGGGAGAGGCCTTACTGGCTAAATACCTTGGAAAGAAAAAGCTTATTGCTGAAACAGGCGCCGGGCAACATGGAGTAGCTTTAGCAACGGCTGCAGCTTATTTTGGCCTTGAGTGTGAAATTCATATGGGCGAAGTTGATATTGCAAAGGAGCATCCTAATGTAGTACGTATGAAAATACTTGGGGCAAAGGTAGTTCCGGTATCAGCAGGATTAAAAACACTAAAAGAAGCAGTTGATTCTGCTTTCATGGCCTATCTTCAGGACCCTGAAAGTACAATATATTGCATAGGGTCGGTGGTTGGCCCGCATCCATTTCCAATGCTGGTGCGGGATTTTCAGAGGGTGGTAGGAATTGAGGCCAGGGAGCAGTTTTTTGACATGACCGGTGAGCTTCCCGATAGTGTTGTTGCTTGTGTTGGTGGCGGTAGTAATGCTATGGGTTTATTTTCAGGTTTTATTGATGATGAGGAATGTGAGTTGATTGGTGTTGAGCCTGGTGGAATTTCATTAAAAGAAGGTGACCACGCAGCTACAATGACCTTTGGTAAACCGGGTATAATTCATGGTTTTAAGTGCTATTTACTTCAAGATGACAAGGGTGAGCCCAGCCCCGTTTATTCAGTAGCCAGTGGTCTTGATTACCCCGGAGTAGGACCTGAACACAGCATGTTAAAGGATTTGGGCAGGGTTAAATATGATATAGTCTCTGATAGTGAAACAATTAATGCTTTTTTTGAATTAAGCAGGATGGAAGGAATAATTCCAGCTCTGGAAAGTGCACATGCAGTGGCTTATGCCATTAAAATGGCCCAGCTTCAACCACAAACATCGATACTTGTGAATTTGAGCGGACGCGGAGACAAGGATTTGGATTTTGTTATGGATAATTATGGGAAGGATTATTAAAACCGAACCAAAATATAAAATTAACAAAATAGCTATCTGCATTGGATAGCTTTTTTGTTAATTTGTTATGTGCAAATCTTTTTTTGGTGGTATAATTTGGTTTTTGATGTATATTCTTTCTAAAATATTGCTTTTTTTGGTATCGCCCTTTAGTGTAGCCATAATAATGGCCCTGTTTGCAATTTTTATTCGTCGGTTCCGCAAACGATTTTTTCTAACCTCACTTATAATTTTGGCGGTATTCAGTAACCCATTTTTATTCAGACTTGTAATTGGTTGTTGGGAAGATTTACCCGAACCTTTACCTGTTAATAACCCCAAATGCCATAATATAATTGTGCTTGGAGGCATTAGTTCACACCACCAACCGTCGGGACGGGTTAAATTTTCACAAAGCAATGACAGGCTAATGCAGGCAATTCTTATTAGTAAGCAAAACAGTGTTAAAAATATTGTGATCTCAGGTGGCAATGCCAGCTATTTGTATAATTACAGGCCTGAGAGTTCTTATCTTAAAGAACTTTTAATAATTATGGGTATTAATAAAGATTTAATACTTATAGATTCTCTTTCGCGTAACACCTATGAAAATGCCAGATATTCGCTGGAAATTTTTGAAAGAAATAATTTACCCAGGGAAATAGTCCTTGTTACCTCAGCCTGGCATATGCCACGTGCCAAAAGGTGTTTTGAAAAACAGGGTTTTAAAGTTAATCCGGTGAATACAGATTTTTTAAGACCTATGGGTAAACTTAAACCTGAAGATTTGTTTATTCCATCAGCCGGAACACTTTGTGGCTGGGATATATTGTTTAAAGAGTGGGTTGGTATCGGGGTTTATTTAATAAGAGGATATTTATAATCCGAGTCTGATTAATGAATAATACTTTCATCTGAATTATAGAAAAAAACCTGCAAATAATACCAACAAACGGATTGGTAATAATTACAGGGATTTAATATAAAACTAATTGAAAAAGTCAATAATACCTAACTGAATGCGAACATCTAGTTTTTAGACACAGGGTAATTGTCTTCGCGTTTTTTAGCGTCCTCTAACCATGCAGGAATTACTTTATTGAGAAATTCCTTTTTTTCACTTTTCAGTTTATTCATATCCAGCCCAATATAAGCCTGTGCTTTTGCTTTTGATGAAATATCAGGGTAGGTAACGGGTTGAACATGTCCCAATGATGCAAGTAATCTTGTTAACTTAATTCTGGCTTCCTGAGCCAATGAAATCCCTGTTGAAATAACCCTGCTGGTTTCTAAGGGGTTATGGAATGAATTACCATGGCCTGCTGCAGCGTAATCCCATCTCCATTGAGCATGTCTTATATTTGTAAGTATTTCCTTCATTTGTTCATCACTGGCACCCTTGTCCCATGCAAATTTTGCTTCTAAATGTGCTTTTACAAGCTGATCTTCAAGCTGCAATCTTATTTCCTTGATTTTATCCTGACGGTCGTAAACATTTTGAACCAGTTTAGCTGTTTCCTCCCTATGACAGACCTGGCAAGAACTTGAGACATTATTTAAAGGGCTTTGTATATGATGATTTGTAAATTTTTGGCCTCCCTCGCTTTTGTAAGGCATGTGGCAATCGGCACACGAAACCCCTCTCTGGGCGTGTATACCTGTTGCATAAACTTCATAATCGGGATGTTGGGCTTTTAGCATTGGGGCTTTACTTAGTGTGTGGGTCCAATCAGAAAATTCAATATTATCATAATAGGTTTCCATTTCATCAACGCTCATACCAATATCCCAGGGAAAGGTCAGATAATTAACCCCTTCCACTATTTTTTTATTAAAATAGTACTCAACATGGCATTGTGCGCATACAAGGCTTCTCATTTCCTGGTGTGTAGCTGTTGAAATATCCTTACCCTGCCGTTTAAACGCTTCAACAAGTGCGGGTCGGGAAATCTGAAGGTTCATAGTTTGTGCATTGTGGCAATCACTGCAACCAATATGGTTTACAACTTCTGTTCCTTGTGTTTCCCAACTTCCTTTATAGAATTCAGCCACTCCCAGCTCGTTCATGAGCCTTGGTACATCAGGGCTTTTACAAGTCCAGCAGGTATTTGGCTGAAAACTTGGTTTCCCATCCATTGGAGCCCCAACCCGAAGGGTATTGTAAACATCCTTAACCGAATAATAGTGGCCTCTGGGCTGATTATAATCTCTTGAAAAGGCATAGCCTGCCCAAAGAATTACCATACGCGGGTCGTTCTCGAGCGCATCAACAAGTGCGCCCCCATTGTATTTGCTTTTAAATGAAGTATCTGCACTTTGAATATATGATTGATACTGCCTTGGGAAGTTTTGTCCCCAAACCTCATTTCGTGGTTCAAATTGTCCGTGTTTAACCTGGGGTGTGTATGCAAACACTGCCTCGGTCCTGCGTTCAATTATGGAGGAAGCGAATAATCCAAGTAAAAAAACAATTACAATTGTTCCGAAGAAAATAACCCAACCAAGCCAAGGTTTTTCTTTAATAAGCTCATTTATAGGTTTCATCATAATTAAATTGTTTTAAAAGGAATGATGGCTTGTACCGCAATTGCGGGAGATCTCCATCTTTGCTATTTTCATATGTATATGTGTTTAACAAATCATGTTTGTTTCAAATATTGCTGTTTTTATTTTATTCTAAAGATTTTTTTATCCATATTGGAACAGGGCTTTCGGGTAACGGAACCCGGGCAAATGGCACGCTCGACAGACTATTAACCCTTCCGTGCGGGGTTTCACGATGACATTCAACACAATACCTGTCTTTAATATTTGTATGGATATCACGATGCCTGGTAAGCAGTTTAGTATCGGTTATTAAATCGTTATGGCATCTTATACAGTTATTTTGTACCGCATCTTTACCTGCCTGTTTAATAGATATTACCTGGGGTTCAAGTCTGAGTGTAAACATATAGGCATGCCGCATACCATCATTGGCCTTAAACCAATAGTGGTTAAGCATATTATTATGTGGCACATGGCAGTCATTACATGTGGCCCATTGGCGGTGTGAACTGTGGCTCCAGGTGGCATATTGCGGTGCCATTATATGACAATTTACGCAGGTACGTGGCTCATTTGAAAGGTATGAATGAGCTTTTGATACATAAAACATATATATTCCTAATCCGGAAATGATCCCTGTCAGGACAAGAACCGGAAGTTTCCACTTTTCTGGTGGTAAAAGAAATGAATACCAACCCTTATTTAACATGTGTTTAGATTGTGTAACATAAAATTACTAACCAAAAATTAATTTTACCATACTTGTAGGTTGTTTGGAAAATTCAATTTTATTAATGCAAGCCATTGAAATGTAGTAATATAAAAGGCTGAATTTATTGTTGCCAACCTCTGTTTTTATTTACCCGGGTTAATAATTGTGGAATATTTGGTATTAAATTACTTTATTTCTTTAAAATGCATTAATTATTTCTCCCATTTAAAAGGAATTTATTATTTCAACTTATTTGGGATTTATTTTTGAAATAACCCCGGTAATTGATACCGGGGTTTAACTTGTTTCCCAAATTTGACCTTAGCCGGCTTTTTTAATGGCCTTTATAAGAAATTTATAGCCTTAAGTTGTTGAATATGGGGCTTTTATTTGGCAAATCGCTTAAGAAAACTAATTTTTTATAACCAGAAATGCTTATAGATTAAACTTTTCATAAGCAGCCTGTACCTACAATCCGGGTTTAACCTACATTCATCGAAACCAAATCATTCGTAACATTTGTTATTCCACCAATACCAAAGTTCTCAATTAGTATTTTAGCCACATTTGGAGATAAAAATGCCGGTAAAGTAGGCCCAAGGTTAATGTTTTTAACCCCAAGAGAAAGTAAAGCAAGTAAAACAATTACAGCTTTTTGCTCATACCATGCTATATTATAAACAATTGGCAAATCATTAATATCATCAAGACCAAATACTTCCTTAAGTTTAAGAGCGGTAACAGCAAGTGAGTAACTGTCGTTACATTGTCCGGCGTCTAAAACCCTGGGTATGCCCCCAATATTACCCAATTCCAGTTTATTATACCTGTATTTGGCACACCCGGCTGTTAAAATTACTGTATTATCGGGTAGTGCTGAAGCAAATTCAGTATAGTATTCCCGGCTTGGCATCCGCCCGTCACAGCCAGCCATCACTACAAATTTTTTAATGGCCCCTGTTTTTACGGCGTCAACAACTTTATCGGCAAGATTTAAAATCTGGTTATGGGCAAAGCCACCAACTATTTCACCTGTTTCTATTTCGATGGGTGATGCACATTTTTTTGCATGCTCAATTATAACTGAAAAGTCCTTGCTTCCCCCTTTCACCCTGTCAGGTATGTGGGCACAACCTTCAAAACCTGACGAACCGGTTGTGTAAACCCTATCTATATAACTTTTTTTAGGCGGAACAATGCAATTGGTGGTAAATAGTATTGGTCCGTTAAAGGTTTCAAATTCGGTTGTCTGTTTCCACCAGGCATTACCGTAATTACCAACAAAATGCTTGTATTTTTTAAAAGCCGGATAATAATGTGCAGGTAACATTTCACTGTGTGTATAAACATCGATGCCGGTCCCCTGTGTTTGTTCAAGCAAGTCTTCCATATCTTTCATGTCATGACCACTTATAAGAATACCTGGATTTTTTCCAACACCAATATTTACTTTTGTAATTTCAGGATGACCATATGTGTCAGTATTGGCTTTATCCAGAAGGCCCATAACATTTACCCCAAATTTTCCACAGTCCAAAACAAACGCAACTAATTCATCAGCTGAAATGGATTCATCAATTGTTGCCAGTAAGGCTTTATTGATAAAATTGTTAATTTCGGTGTTTATGTAATTCAAATTCCACGCATGCTCTGCATAAGCAGCCATTCCTTTAATCCCATAGGTTAAAAGTTCTTTTAAAGATCTTATATCCTCGTTGGTAGTAGCTAAAATACCTGTTTCACCTGCTTTTGCTTCCAACTGGAATTCATTCACAGCCCTCCAACTGGCACAATCAGGAACGGTTTTATTTAAATTGGATTTTTGCAGTCTTTCCTGAATTTTAAACCCCTCGAAGATTTTTTCTGTAATTTTTTTCTTACTGAAGTTGGCATTGGTAATTGTAACAAACAAAGATTCGATAATATATCTATTTGCTTCTTCAGAAGGATTTTCGGATTCAGTATTCCAAAAAGCGACCCCCTTTGTTACGTAAAGCAAGACATCCTGTAAATTGGCTACATCAGATGTTTTACCACAAACTCCTTTAATCGTGCATCCAGTACCTTTGGATGCCTCCTGGCATTGAAAACAGAACATATTCATATTTATAAATTTTGGTGTTAATCTTTTTTTTATTGAATTAAATTGCAAGTGTTTGAAAATAAAAAATTATGTTTCGATCGAACTTTTTATACCCATTCATCTTTTAAAACCTTGCCATCGGTTGAAATAATCATTAGTTTAACAGGAATTTTTCTGCTGCATTTGTTAACTGCTGATTTTGCAGTTTGCAGTAAACCTCCGCAACAGGGTACCTCCATTATTACAACAGTTAGGGTATTAATGCGCGCTTCATCAATTAGTCTCATAAGTTTGGTTAGGTAAATATCCTGGACCTGGTCGAGTTTTGGACAGGCAATTGCCAGGGTTTTTCCCTTAAGCACTTTCTGGTGAAAATCTCCCATTGCAAAGGCAGCACAGTCTGCTGCCAAAACCATGTCAGTATTATGAAAAAGTGATGATGCCGGATTTATTAAATGCATTTGAACAGGCCACTGCTGAAGCTCCGAAACAGGTGATGGATTTACAGGAACAAAGGTTGGAGGGGCGCTTTTTATTAAAGTTTTTTCTGCAGAACCGGGGCAACCACCTCCATGAGCGTGGTGCATGTGGGAAATTTCAGGTTTATGCATTTCATGGATTACTTCATCAAGGTTAAAAGGTAGACTATTGCGGCTCGATTTCATAAACTCCATTGCCTGGCGCATATAAGCAATTTCATTATGGTCACGCAAATGTTTAAGATGGGCTATTACTGTATTTTTTCCCTGGGGAATAATCAGCTTGATTACTTTTATTTCGTCGTAGGGTTCGGCTTCCCGTTTTTCGATAGTTATGGCTCCCTGCGGGCAATGGCCAAGACATGCACCCAAGCCGTCACAAAGTAAATCACTTATAAGTCGGGCTTTGCCATCAATTAACTGTAAAGCCCCTTCATGGCAGGTAGGTATACATAAACCGCATCCATCGCATAATTCTTCATTTATTTTTACTACTTCTCTTTCCATGATTTTATGGTATTAATTTTTTAAATCCTGATAATATAGGACTATAGTCGCATTTAGTTTATTCATGTTTTAAAAACCTGTTAAAAGAGTTTATTTATATCAATTCAGGATTTTTATAAAGCAAAAATAGGGTTGGCAAAACTCTTTTATTGTAACCTTTGTTACATGGTGATGTTTTTATTTTAATTTTCTTTGATACCCAATAAAGCTGTTTATCAAAATTTAATAAACCTGGTTTTTTCCTTAATTTGGATTACTTATAAATTGGTAATAACTGGTATAAGATTTATAATTACTGTGTTGTACAAACTGCAATAACTATATATATGGAAGCTGTAAGTAAAATTCTTGAACTTTCTCCCATGTTTATGGGACTAAATGAACTCAGTATTGATAATCTTTTGCGGGGTATCCATCACCAGGTAAAACATTACAAAAGGGGCGATATTGTTGCTTTTAGTGGTGATGAATGTAAATCGCTCCAGATAGTAGTAGAGGGTAATGTAAAAGGAGAGATGATGGATATGGCAGGCCATGTATTAAAAATTGAAGACATTGGTGTTCCGCGGCCACTGGCAGTAGCCTTTTTATTTGGACAAAATAACCGGTACCCTGTAACAATTACTGCAAATGTTGATACCACAATATTGGTTATACCCCGGCAATCAGTTATAAAACTTATTCAGACAAGTGAAGTATTCCTTACTAATTTTATGAATGCTGTTTCTAACAGGGCTCAGTTTATAACAAAAAAACTGAAGTTTCACTCATTTCAAAGTTTAAGAGGTAAACTGGCAGATTATTTACTCTGTGAGGCGGCCGATAAAAACGGAATTATTAATCTTACCAAAACACAGGAAGAACTCGCCGAATTGTTTGGGGTAGCGCGCCCGTCACTTAGCCGAACCCTTCGTGAACTTCATAATGAGGGGCTGATTAAAGCAGATGGGAAACGAATTGTAATAATCAACAAGGTGGGCTTAAAAGAATGTATTGAGAAATAATTGGTTGAAATTTCTTTTTTTACGGTAAACTATTGTCTTAGAAGTTTTTCGGTTAGGACATTTGGATTTACAAGGTTTTTTGGTAACAAATGGTTATGGCTAACCCGAACAGGGCAAATATCAATACCTCCACGCCTGGTATAAATACAGGTTACCATTAACTCATCAGGATTAAAGATATCCCATATTCTTTTAAAAATCATTTCACAAATTTCTTCATGAAAGTGGTTTTCATTTCTTATTGATACAATGTATTTCAATAAAGATGAATATGACGGAACAACCGGTCCCTTTATATAAATAAAGGCGCTTCCCCAATCAGGCTGGTTGGTTATCTTACAATTACTGCGTAACAGATGGGTACCGGTTTTTAGCTCATTACATTTATTGTCGGAATTTATAAGTAAAGAGGGTGTTTCATTAAAGTTTTCAAACTTTACCAGTTCAACATCTTTTCTGTTTTCAATAATTTCATAATCTGAAAAACCAACAGGTTTTAAAATTGAGTTTTGATTAAAAAATTTTATTTCAATCTTTGTTTTTAAAAGTGACCCCAAATCAAGGTTGATTGTTTTTAAAATTAAATCAATTCCTTCATCCCTTGTTGAACCATAACGTTCCATATTAAAGGAATTAAGGTATAGTTTTAACGATTTACTTTCAACCAGGAACTCGGTTTGGGCAGAATAAACAATTTTTAAAACCCCGGTTACAGGAAGCCCGTTAAGCGTAAGAAAACTAAATTCGTAGCAATGCCATACATCTTCTCCACAAAATGGGAGTGAACCAGGGTTTAAACCGTACTCTTCCCGGTTTATTTTCCTGGGCACTGCCACTAAAATACCAGGAGAATATGATTGTGGATAATTTACTTTTTGACCAAGTAATTTTGCTTCAATGGCAGGGGCTTTCATATTTGTATTTTGGTTGAATATTATTATTATTATTATTATGTGTAATTAAACACCAATTTTAGCCCCAAACAAATCGATATGGATTCTGGGAGAATATCTCCATCCTTTAATTATGGCCATTTCAAGGGCTATTTTTGATGTTTGCGCAAGTTCCTCGCGATTAGCGCCAAGTGGCATTAAAAGTATATCATCGGGCCTCCATCCATTAAGATGATTTAATATATTTACTTCAATCTCGGTTTCTTCATCAGGGTTGGCAATTACAAATTTTAGCTGTAATTCTTTATTTAGCCTGTTTCTAATGTCAATAAATGATTGTAAGGCTTCAATATTGATCCTTTTTTCACCATGGAAAATTATTGGCCCGGATGGATTTAACCCTAAAACTTCTATTTTATGAAAATTGGGATTTGAGTTTTCCAGTTTTGGGGAAATACTGAAAAGATCTATATTTTTTGCAACATCTTCGTCATAAATAGTCCCATTCGTTTCAAGGGTTAAATGAGCATTGGTTTTGGTTTTTAATAATGCCACCAACTGTGCAAGGGCAGGCTTTTGTATAAGCGGTTCGCCACCAGTTATAACAATGTGGTTTATTGAACCAAGGTTTTGTAAAACTAAATTTACAACATCATTAACTTCTGATTGTTTGTTTTTTAATGCATTAAATGAAGCATATGGTGTATCACAAACACTCAGTTTACCATTGGGTAATCTCCATATACAACGCAGGTTACATGATGCAAGCCTTATAAACAGCGAAGGGGTGCCGGCTAGCTTTCCTTCACCCTGTATTGTACCAGGTATTTTTAAACCCGTGGCAGGGGTATTATTTAATAAATTACCGTTACTGTCTTTAGTAACCGGAAATACACCATCGTTGGCCAGAACTAGTAAACTCATTCCAAATAGTAATTAGTATAGAGCCGGATCAATAATCCCGGCATCTTTAAAGGCTTTTTCACGTAATAAACAACTGTCGCAGCTTTTACAAGGATGATTACCACCGCGATAACAACTCCAGGTTTCTTTAAAAGGAACACCAAGTTTTTGGCCCAGTATTATTTCCTCCGATTTGGTTTTATTTATAAACGGAGCCTGTATTGATATAGGTTTGTTATTTACAGCACCCATAACCGTTCCTTTGTTAATTGCAGCCTCCATTGCTTTAATAAAATCAATTCTGCAATCAACATATCCGGAGTAATCAACCTGGCTAACACCAATAAATATATCCATCGCTTCAATAGATTCGGCAAAGGATGCTGCAATTGAAAGAAATACCATGTTACGTGCTGGTACATAAGTAACAGGGATATCTGTCCGGTTTATATCTCCATCCTCAATACTGAGGCTTTTATCAGTTAATGATGACCCACCCCATTGATCAAGGTTAAGGTTTACTACCCTGTGTAATTTTACATCCGCTAAGGATGCAAGTTTGGCGGCAGCCTCAAGTTCACGGTTGTGTTTTTGGCCATAGTTAAAACTCAGGGTATATAACTCAAAACCCTGACTTTTTGCCAGCCACAATGTTACTGATGAGTCTAACCCTCCGGATAATAATACAACTGCCTTTTTCAAAAGAATTAGTTTTAGTTTAACAATTGGTTTTGAGGAAATTCAATAGTTTGAACATATAAAAACCGGTTTTCCAATAGTTATTAACCAACCTTCAAAACCCACAGCCTTATTAGGGTGTAATTAATTTTTATCCTGAAACGTTTAGGGGTAGTTGTGTGGTGATATTTTATTATCCGTAAAAATACCAAACCACTTACTTAACAGACATTAAAACCAGTTAAGTTATTGACCCTTAGTTTTGTTTTAAGACAGGATGGTTTCGAACTGTCTGAGTTAATTTTGCGGTAAAGTTAATAAAATTTTATTATCACTGTATTAAGGCAATTGTTTAATAAAAATGCCGGTTTCAATGTCGTTTACTTAAGCTATAATGGTTTGTAATTCATATAGTAGAGTCTTT
>JBBIVA010000039.1:0-28135 GCA_037439945.1 Marinilabiliaceae bacterium | reverse complement strand
CTTATCGAAAAATTTATCGCACAGTAGTGTTAAACTATATATAAACAGATGGTAAATTTTGGAAAAACAGAAGTAATTGTAATAGTTTAGGTATTTTAGGTTGCAAATATCGAAATTACAATATAATTTAATGCAATGTTAGCAAAAAATCTGTGCTTATTGTAAATTCTTTGTTTTAAAGCATAATTTTATGTTTAACCGATTTGATGGTAGTTATGAATATAATTTTAAAAGGAAAGGTATCCATTAAAACAGGTGGTTATCTCATTCCGCAAAACGTAAAGCTATCAAACCATAACTAAATATTTTTTACGTATGAAAAAGTTATTTTTTTTGTTACCATTATTTTTGGCCTGCCAGGGGCCAAAAACCAATCAAAATACTGAAAATGCAAACCGGATAGTTACAGTGACTTACAATATTTCAGTTGAGGGTATGACATGTACAGGTTGTGAGAAAACTATTCAGAACAGTATTGCCGGAATTGATGGCGTTACATCAGTAATGGCATCTCATGAAAAGGGATTGGTAACTCTTTTATTAAACCCTGAAAAAATTGATACAATTCAAATACGTGAAAAAATTACAGGGGCAGGATATAACCCTGTTGGAAGTTTTGTACATATTGAGTAAGGTTAATTTGTAAATTTAAGAAACAATCAACATTGCAAGGATAATATGAGCGAAGAAAAAGCCAATAAGGTACCGGATAACCAAAATAATAATACCCGACGTGAATTTCTTAAGAATATGGGAATAGCAGGGGCAGCTGTAGCAACCGGCTCAGCAGCTATTTATGCAGGTTTCAGGTATGAAAAGAAAAAAGCAGAATCGGGAATGGTTACTGTTCTTACCAAGGACAACAGATTGGTACAGGTACCTATAGACCAGGTTCATGAGTTTAAACCCGATCCCGATGCTCTGCAAAAACGGGGCCGTACCGGACTTGAGGGTAGGCGTTGGGTAATGGTAATTGACCTGTCAAAGTGCCGGAATGCGCGTAAATGTGTTGAAGCCTGCCAATCAGCACATCAGTTACGGCCACATGAATATCATATTAACACCCTGGTAATGCAGGAATCGAAAAACACTGCACCGTATTATATGCCTAAGCCTTGTCAACATTGCGATAACCCGCCCTGTGTATCTGTTTGTCCGGTTGATGCAACATTTAAACGTCAGGATGGAATAGTGTTGATTGACAATGAGCGATGTATAGGGTGCCGTTTTTGTATGGCCGCGTGTCCGTATTCGGCTCGAATGTTTCACTGGCAGGAACCTGTTTTAACTGAAAATGTTTCTGATGAGTATGATGTTGAATTGAATACTCCTCAACGCAGGGGAACTATTTCAAAATGTTTGTTTAGTGCCGACAGGTTAAGGGAAAATCAAATGCCCTATTGTGTATCGGCATGTCCCAACGGAGTTTTTTATTTTGGCGATGAAAATGAAGATGCCGTTACAAACGGAACCACCAAGGAAACAGTAAGGTTGAGCCAGTTATTAAAACAAAATGCAGGGTATAGGTTAATGCCTGAGTTGGGGACAAAACCAAGGGTTTATTATTTACCCCCAAAAAACAGAATTTTTGATTCACCAGGTGAAGACCAAACAGGTAACCATTATATGGGAACAACATAATTTTTTTTTTAGAACAGCAAGGCTTGATCCATTGAACAATTTTTTGGGTGAAGTTTCATATCAACGAATACAACCAACCTTAATTTGAAAGTTATTTTAGGTTGATATGAGCAGTATTTGTTAAATACAATTACTTATGAAACAAAGTAAAATGACATACAAAATTCATAATGCCAAGTCATCAGGTAAACCTAATCAGGCTATACACCCTTATTTATTTTTTTTACGGATGAAACACCCAAGCAGCCAAACGGCAACACACATGAGCATGACTAATTGCATGGATGTTCCATGTTGCCAATAAAATACAAATATTTAAACACATGAAAAATAAATTGTCCGCACATTTATCAGGGCCCGAATTTGATAAAGTTGCAAAGAGTATTTTGAAACCAGTTGGTTTAAATATGAGGTTTCATATTTGGATGGGGTTTCTGACTATTTCACTTTTGGTTTGTATGTACTTTTACATGAAACAGTTACAGCACGGACTAATTGTTACCGGATTACGGGATTATGTGAGCTGGGGAATGTATCTGGCCAATTTTGTGTTTTTTGTTGCTGCCAGTTTAATAGGTATGTTAATTAGTGGAGTTTTGGGCTTATTGGGCCAGAATTGGATAAAACCAATTGCCCGTATTGCAGAAATTATTGCTGTGGCTTTTGCCGCCATTGCAGGATTGGTAATTGTTTTTGATATGGGCCGTCCGGAAAGGTTACCTTATGTATTTCTATACGGCCGTATTCAGTCACCAATTTTGTGGGATGTAACAGTGGTTACCACGTATCTTTTTATTAGTTTGTTATTATGGTTTATTCCATTAATACCCGATCTGGCAATTGCTAAAAGCAGGTTGAATAATGCCCCGGGCTGGTTAGTAGCGGTTTACAGTTTTTTATCATTAAAATGGAGCCATCACCCTGAGCAGAATAAAATAATTTTTAAAACCACACGTATATTGCTAATTCTGGTAATTCCCACGGCATTTGCTATACACACCGTCACTTCATGGCTTTTTGCAGTTAATCCACGGCCCGGGTGGGATAGCACAATATTTGGCCCTTACTTCTTAACAGGCGCTTTTGTAGCTGGCTCTGCCGCATTAATTATGGCTATGTTTTTCTATAGCCGTAATTATAAATTAAACCATTTTATTACAGATGAGCATTTCAATAAAATGGGGAAATTATTGCTTTTAACTTCTTTAGTTTACCTTTATTTTAATATAAATGAATTTATTGTTCCGGGATATAAACTAAAAAGCGCCGATGCAATTCACCTGAAGGAACTTTTTTCGGGGCACTATTCTTTAATGTTCTGGCTTGTTCAAGGTGGCGGTTTGGTTTTACCTATACTTCTTTTACTATTAAAGTCCATGCGTAAACCGCTTCCATTAACTATTATTTCACTGGTTGTATTTATTGCGGCATGGTTTAAACGATATTTAATAGTGGTTCCTACAATGGAGCATCCTTATTTACCTAAACAATTTGTTCCCAAAGAATGGATTTTTTACGAACCAACCATTGCTGAAATAGCAATAACAGTTGCTCCCTTTATTATGGCGCTCATGATAATTACAATTATGTCAAAATTGTTTCCGGTGGTACCAATATGGGAGGTAACCGGTATGGGTGAGCATGAAAATACTGAACGGGAAATGAAAACCTTATAATTATACTTTACAATAAAAAGTGTTGCCTTATAGTTTTAAAGTGTTAGTTTTTTAATTTATAAAGGGAATTTTAACATCATTAAAAAATTTAAATCATTAGGGATGAATTATCAAAAATATACATTGTTCCTATTTCTTATAATATATCACCTTATGGTGACGGCACAAAATGAATGGGTTGTGCCGCAGGATAAGAAGGGAAAGCTAAGCCCTTTTGAGTTTTCAGCGACTTCAAAATCAAAGGGAGAGCTTCTTTATAAAACAAACTGTATGTCGTGCCATGGTAATCCGGGCAAGGCAGATTTTCAGAAAATGACACCACCTCCTGGCGATCCGGCCATGCAAAAATTCCAGTTAAACAGTGATGGAGAACTTTTCTATAAAATCAGTGAAGGTCGCGATTTTATGCCATCATTTAAGAATGTAATCAGCCAGGATGAGATTTGGGATTTAATTTCATATTTAAGAAGTTTTAATGCTGAATATGAGCATTCATTTGTTATTCCGTCAGAAAAATCGGCATACGGGGGTATTGTAACAATAGCCCTATCTCATTTACAGGATAAGGGAAAAATTATAGTTGAGGTTAAGGGGTTAAAAAATGGTTTAACTGAGAATATAGAGGGTGCTGAGGTGGTGTTAAGAGTTAAACGTACATTCGGAAATCTGATAGTTGATGAGCCTAAAGTTACCGATAACAACGGATTTGCTGAGTTTTTAGAACCTTTGGATATACCTGGGGATAAAGATGGAAATCTAAATTTAATAGCTCAACTTAGTAATCAGGATTTATATGGCGTTACAATAGCTGATACAATTCTTTCAGTTGGCAAACAATTTACATCGGTAAGCCTTACGCAGGATAGGGCAATGTGGAATACAGTAAAAAAGGCGCCGGTTTGGCTTATTTTTTCCTTTTCAATTGCAGTTTTTCTGGCTTGGGGAACAATTTTTTATGTTGTTTTACAGCTTAAAAAGATTTTTGATATTGGGAATAGATAATACCGGCTTGGGTCGAAGGCGATCGAGCTCTTAAATTTGAATAATAGAATTGACTTAATCAAAACTTTAACAAATTGGTGGTATGAATAATCTTTCAATAATTGGCAGGGTTTTATTCGCAATTCCATTCGGACTGCTAGGGTTAAATCATATTTTCCTTTATGATTGGTACCTGGGAAATTATACATCTTTTTTACCCCTGGGGCCCTTTACCATAATATTAACAGGGATTTTAATGATAATTGCAAGTGTAAGTATAATTACAAAAAAAAATGTAAAGTTTACCACATTATTACTTGCAGTATTGTTGTTTGTTTTTATAATTTCAATTCATATTCCGCATTTAATTGAAGATGTAAGAAATACAATTGTAATTATAACGCTGTTAAAAGATATATCATTAATGGGTGGATCGCTTATGATTGCCGGAATGTGTTCAAAAAAACAGAATAAACACAATACTTTTCAACGAGCATGATTCGTTATAACACAAACACGGATGAAAATTCATCATGCGAGTTCAATCCGGCCTTATTATTAAAACTATTTACGGATGAAACTTATATTTTTAACAATCTTCACCTTTTCGCTTTTGGTTGGTCCACAAGCCCAAAAAGCCACCGAAGGGCAAATTGAGGTTGGCGTGTACGAAAAACTCGGAGACACCATCCCTCTTAGCCTGACTTTTTATAACGAAAATGATGAATTGGTAACTTTGCAGTCATTAATTGATAAACCAACAATTTTGTCATTCGTTTATTTTGACTGTCCCGGAATGTGTAGTCCCCTCTTAAGCGGAATATCAGATGTAGTAGGTAAAACTGATATGATTCTGGGAAAAGATTTCCAGGTAATAACCATTAGCTTTAATACAAATGATACACCTGAAAAAGCTAGGATAAAAAAAGTAAACTTTGTTCAGAATATCAGTCAGGAATACCGCAGTCACTGGATTTATCTTACCGGTGAAGAAGAAAATATTCAAGCTATTACAAAATCAGTTGGATATAAATATAAACCGCAGGGCTTTGATTTTGCACATCCTTCATTAATAATTTTGTTAAGCCCTGAAGGTAAAATTACACGGTATTTATATGGTATTGATTTCTTGCCTTTTGACTTGAAATTGGCAATTCTGGAAGCACAAAAGGGACAGGCAATGCCTACCATAAACAGGATAATTGATTTTTGTTTTGCTTACGATCCGGGTGAAAAAACCTATGCATTGCAGGTTACTAAAGTAGTAGGAATAATAACATTAATGGTTATTATAGTTGTGTTTGTTACTTTATTGGTAATGGGACGCCGGAAAATAGCAAAATCAAAAAAACAGTAAAAATCTGAATTTTTAAATTTTGTTTTTAAAGAAATCAACCATAATATCATGAGCATTAAAGAAAATTATTTACACGAGAGTTATCTTGAATACCAGGGAAAGTATAAAGGGGTTTGGTCATGGTTGTTCTCAACCGACCATAAAAAAATAGGATTACTTTATCTTTATTCAATTACTTTTTTCTTTCTGGTGGCTGCCCTTATCGGACTGCTTATAAGGGTTGAACTGATTGCACCCGGGGCAACAATAATGGATGCCCAAACCTACAATGGAATGTTCACCCTGCATGGTATTATTATGATTTTTATTGTAGTAATACCCGGTTTGGGGGCTGTTTTTGGTAATTTTTTCCTACCCATTATGATTGGAGCCAAGGACGTAGCCTTTCCACGCCTGAATTTATTTTCGTGGTATGTTTTTATAATTGGGGCAATTCTTGCTGTTGCATCCCAGTTTGCCGGTGGTGGCGCCCCTGATACCGGCTGGACCTTTTACGTACCATACAGTTCGGAATCATCAACCAATGTTATTTTTGCTTTGGTAGCAGCTTTTGTTCTCGGATTTTCATCAATTTTAACCGGTATAAACTTTATTGTTACAATTCACAGGTTACGTGCACCGGGTATGGGTTGGTTTAAAATGCCGCTGTTTCCCTGGTCGTTATATGCTACAGCCTGGATACAGGTATTGGCAACACCAATAGTTGGTATAACACTTTTAATGGTTATAGCTGAAAGGGTCTTACGTATTGGTTTTTTTGATCCGGCTTTAGGAGGTGACCCACTATTGTTTCAGCACCTTTTTTGGATTTATTCCCATCCGGCTGTCTATATTATGATTTTACCGGCAATGGGGGTTGTTACCGAAATATTCCCAACCTTTAGCCAAAAACCTGTTTTCGGATATGGCGCAATTGTGGTTTCCAGCTTAGCAATTGCCGCTGTGGGATATTTCGTTTGGGGGCATCATATGTTTACAACCGGGATCAGTTATTGGTCACGTTGGTTCTTTTCATTTTTAACCTTTATTGTAGCAATTCCAAGTGCTATTAAGGTTTTTAACTGGATATCAACAATGTACGGAGGGTCCATAGACTTAAAACCACCATTATTATATGCTATTTCATTTATCTTTTTATTTATGATTGGTGGATTTACCGGACTTACCCTTGGGGCGCTTGCCACAAATGTTCACTTACATGATACATCATTTGTTGTTGCCCATTTTCATTATATCATTTTTGGAGGGATGGGATTTGCCTTTTTTGCCGGTATGCATTACTGGTATCCAAAAATGTATGGACGCATGTATAATATTAAACTTGCCAATATTGCATGGGTAATTCTTTTTGCAGGATTTAATATTCTTTATTTTCCTTTGTTTATAATTGGAATGATGGGTATGCCCCGAAGATATTTCGATTATCTTGATCAGTTCCAGGCTGGACATTTTATTTCAACAATAGGTGCATTTATTTTAATTGTTGGTGTTTTTTTAATGATTTTCAACCTGGTTTATTACAGAAAAAGAGGGCCGGTGGCACCATCAAATCCATGGAGAGGGGTTACACTTGAGTGGCAGATTGAGTCGCCCCCTACACATGAGAATTTTGATGAAATACCGGAAATAAAAACACCGCCTTATTTATTTAAGAAAGATAGTTAAACATATTTTATATGACACAAACAGCAAGCCATTCACACCCGGTTGACAATGAGGCCGGAAAAATGGGTATGTGGATTTTTTTGTTTACCGAATTATTTTTATTTGGTGGTTTATTTTTAATTTATGCTGTTTTCAGGTATTTGCATAGTGATGATTTTCAGACATCAGCTAATGTGCTTAATGCTTTT
This sequence comes from Marinilabiliaceae bacterium, assembly GCA_037439945.1. Taxonomy (GTDB): domain Bacteria; phylum Bacteroidota; class Bacteroidia; order Bacteroidales; family Marinilabiliaceae; genus CALEUX01. The sequence continues at coordinate 20,627 of JBBIVA010000039.1, read as the reverse complement.
ATTGGAACAATAAATACAGTAGTTTTACTGGTTAGCAGTATGACTGTGGCTATGTCAATAACCGCCATACAAAAGGGCAATTCAAAATTTGCCATTAAAATGTTGCTGGCAACCATTTTTTTGGCACTTGTTTTTATGGTAAATAAATATTTTGAATGGCATCATAAGTTCGAATTAAAAATTTACCCGGGTTCAGAAGTGCTTCAAACCCTGGAAAGGGGTGAACTCCTGTTTTTTGGTCTTTACTACATGATGACAGGTTTGCATGCCCTACATGTTGTAATTGGTTTAATACTGCTTATAATATGTATTTTTAAGATAAAATCGGGACATATAAAACAGGGAGGTTATCTGCTCCTCGAAAACAGCGGGTTGTACTGGCACCTTGTTGATCTAATCTGGATTTTCCTGTTTCCATTGCTATATCTTCTTACATAGCTATGGATGTAATACAGTTAATGTTAAAAATGTGGGATATTAAAAAATATTAAGGATGGATAACAATACGCATATTTCAAGTTACCAGTCGCACGGGAAAGTTTTACTATCATTACTGGTTTTAACAATGGTAACTGTTTTGCTTACATGGTTCGATTTTGGTATTTTAACTATAACAGTAACATTGTTGGTAGCATCAGTTAAAGCCACAATTGTGCTTACCTGGTTTATGCACCTGAAATTTGAAAGTGCTATAATAAGAGGTATGGTAATAGGAGTTTTTGCACTTTTTACCTTGGTTTTAACAATAACATTTATTGATTATTCATTCAGATAACTCAAAACAGATACTATGTTTAACGGAGCATCTAATTTAGCCGAAGGGGTTGATAATGCATTTGTTTTTATTTTTTCAATTTCCTTTTTTTTCATAATTGGCCTTACCGTTTTAATGATATTTATATTAATAAAATATCGCAGAAGCAAAGGAAAGGAGGCAATGCAGTTTTCGGGGAGCACTAAGCTCGAAGTAATATGGACTGTTATTCCTTTAATATTGGTAATCCTGATGTTTTATTACGGATGGGTGGGGTTTGCACCCATGCGCGATGTTCCGGATGATGCCATAAGAATAAAAACAATAGGAAGAATGTGGGAGTGGGAGTTTGATTACGGAAACGGAAAACTTTCAAAAAAGCTTGTAGTTCCTGTAAATAAGCCAATCCGGCTCGATCTTGTATCAGAAGATGTAAACCATAGTTTGTTTATCCCTGCATTCAGGGTAAAGGAAGATGTTATTCCCGGTTATGATAATTACTTATGGTTTACTCCATTATACACTGGCGAATATGAGGTTTTGTGTACCGAATACTGCGGCCTGTTACATTCAGCAATGGTAACAAAAACATTGGTTTTAAATCAGGATGAATATGATATATGGCTTGAAAATCTTGAAGTAACAGGTTTAATTCCTGATCATGAAGGGCTTGCAATTATGAAGAATAATGGTTGCATGGCTTGTCATTCAGTGGATGGGTCAAAACTTGTAGGACCATCATTTTTGGGTTTATTCGGAAGCCAGAGAACTTTGGTTAGTGGAGGTAACGATGTGCTAATAACTGCAGATTATGAGTATATTGAAAGGGCTGTTTTTAAGCCCGATGATGAGCTTGTAAAAGGATACAGCAAAGGATTAATGAAATCCTACGAAAAACTTATAACAAAGGAAGAGGTAAAAGCAATAGTTGAGTATCTCAAAACAATTGAAAGTGAATAGCTTGAATCCGGTTTTATCACTTGTGCGCCTTAGGCTTTCAGCTATGGTTACTTTCTCGGCCATAGCAGGGTTTTATTTTTCAGGCAATTTTAATATGCCTGATTTTATTTTGCTTACATGTGGCGTATTTTTACTTTCCGGAGGGGCCTCAGCGTTAAACCAGGTTCAGGAATTTAAGAGCGATAGCCTGATGTTTCGGACCCGTAACCGTGCATTGGTTACCGGTAAATTAAATAAGAAGAAGGCATTGGTAATAACTATGGTGTTATTCGCAACAGGCTTTTTATTGCTAAGTTTTACAAATATTGTTACCACTATACTTGGTGTTTTAAATATCACTTTTTATAATTTTGTTTACACACCTTTAAAAAGCAGAACCAGTTTTGCGTTATTCCCAGGTGCTTTGGTAGGGGCAATTCCCCCTTTAATGGGATGGGCTGCCGCTGGCGCATCTCTTTTGTTAACTGCTATATGGTTTATATCAATATTTGTGTTTATGTGGCAATTGCCACATTTCTGGTTGCTGGTGATGCACTACCGTAAAGATTATGAAATGGCAGGGTTTAAATGTCTTCCTGAACATATCTCAAAAAAGCAGACAAGGAATATCATTTTTCTGTGGAGTGTTGTAACCTCGTTATACCTTTTCCTTTTTCCGGTTTTTGGTATTATGGTTAAACCATTACAAGTTTGGGTTTTAACATTAATAAATTTATCATTTATAGCTTTATTTTACCACTTTCTGATGGGGGTTAAACCAAATAATTTAAAGGCAGCATTTATTGTTTTAAACTCTTATTTAATAGTGGTACTTCTGTTTTTTGTTTGGTGGGATGCCCTGTAACATGGCAGCAATAATTAAGTTAAAAACCGGTTATCCAGAATTTTAAAAAACTCATCTTTTACCGAAGGTGAAATAGGAATAAAAACTTTCCCGAAAACAATTCTGTTTCGCTCAATGGTTTGGATTTTGTCAATTTGGACAATATAGGATTTGTGAACCCGGAAAAATGTTTTGGTTGGTAGTTTTTCCTCAAGACTTTTTAACGTCATTTGGGTTAAAACAGTTGACGAATTTCCTTCAAGGTGAATTTTTACATAATCACCTAAGCCCTCAATATAAATAATTTGGTTAAGGTTAATCTTTACCAGCTTTGATTCTGACCTTACAAGTAACGAAGTTGCAGTTTGTTCCGGTTCTGTTTTTTTTTCATTATTTACCATCGAAAACCATGTAAGTGCCTTTGTTGACGCTTTCAAAAATTCAGTATAATTAAATGGTTTAACCAGGTAATCAATAGCATCAGCTTTAAATCCTTCAAGAGCATATTGACCGTATGCAGTTGTAAATATTATTCGGGGACCATTTTGTAACGATTTTGAAAACTCAAGTCCGGTTAAACCAGGCATTTGTATATCAAGAAAAAGGAGGTCTATTTTATTTTCCGATAAATATTCAATTGCTTTAAAGGCACTGCTGCAACGCCCAACCAATTCAAGGAAAGCAGTTTTATTTACATAACTTTCAATTAGGTCAAGGGCCAGCGGTTCATCGTCAATTATCAGACATTTAACCTTTTGCATAATTGTTTGTGTGTTAAGCCAATAGTATTACTAGTTTTACCCTGAATAAATTTTCTGTAACTGAACTTTCGAAAATATGTTTGTTGTAATAAATAAGCTGCAGGCGTTTTTTTAAATTATCTAATCCAATACCAGTGGTTTCAATTTGTTTATTGGCCTCCGGAATTATTGAATTTTCAACTATTAATGATAGAACATGCTGTTTTTCTTCAAAGTGAATTTTAATATGGGAAGGAAAATCTCCTGAGACTCCATGTTTAAATGCATTTTCGAGTAAAGGTATAAAAAGTAAAGGCGCCACCAGGTCGTCACCATCTTCAAATTTAAACTCCTGCTCAATTGCAACATTTTTTGTTGTTCGCAGTTCCATTAACGAAATATAGCTTTTCATAAATTCAACCTCACCTTTAACAGGTACTTTCTCGGCATTGGTTTCGTAAAGATGGTATCTCATAAGTTTTGCCAGTCCATGAACAGCTTCCATTGCCTGGGGCGGAGAAATTTGAATTAATGAATAAATATTGTTAAGAGTATTGAAAAAAAAATGTGGATTAAGTTGCATTTTAAGATTGCTTAGTTCTGATCTCAGGTTTTCGTTTTCAAGTATTTTCTGTTGGGAATCAAGTTTTAGCCACCTTTCGGTTGTTCTTATTGCCACACTAATACTTATTATAAAAACAAAAGAGAAGGCCATCCCTGTATAAATAAAATGCCTGGGAGGTTTGGGGCGGCCGGTTGAAATATTTTGAGCCAGGGGTATTACCTGTTTTAAAAGCTCTGCAAAAAATATTCCTAATACTATTGCCCCTATATTTATTAAAAAAAACATTACAAAACGTTTCTTAAACAGGAACTTTTCAACAATAAATAAATAGTTTATATAAAACAGAATTGCTGATACAGCCATTGGTATCCATGATTGATAAAAGAAGTTTCTCTGTTTAACCTCTCCCAGGGTAAATAAAACTGGTACCAAAAACCAAACCATCCACACTAAAATGTGGATGAGTAGTTCACGATGTTTTGATGAAACTCGCATAGAATTTTTTATACCTAAAAGTAACTAAATTACTCGTATCTCAAAGCTTCAATAGGATCAAGATTTGCTGCTTTGCGGGCAGGGTACCAGCCAAAAAATACCCCAACAACGGCACACACAATAAACGAAATCAATATTGAGTTTTCGGTAATTATTACAGGCCAACTGGCGGCCTTACCTATTAAAAGGGAAATACTAACCCCAAGGGTTACTCCAATTAATCCACCGCCAATACTAACAATAATGGCTTCCATTAAAAATTGGGTTAGTATATTTCGTCCCTTTCCTCCAACTGCCATTCGTAAACCTATTTCACGTGTTCGCTCGGTTACTGAAACAAACATAATGTTCATAATCCCAATTCCTCCAACAAGTAGTGAAATCCCGGCAATTGCCGATAATAAAACTGTTAGCATCTGGCTTGTTGAACTAATTGTTGATATAAGTTCCTGCTGTGAACGAACCTGAAAGTCGTCCTGGTCATTCTGGCGCAAACCGTGTGATTGTCGTAGTATTGAAATAATTTCCTCAACAGCAATTGCCGAAACCGCTTCGCTTGCGGCCGATGTATAAATGCTTTGAACATGGGTTATAGCCAGTATTCTTTTTTGTAACGTTGTGAATGGAGCAAGTATAACGTCATCCTGATCCTGTCCAAAGGTGTTTTGCCCCTTTTCATTTAATACTCCAATAACTTTAAATGGAATTTGGTTAAAACGAATTGTTTTTCCCAATGGCGATTCATTATTGGGAAAAAGATTTTTTACCACAGTTTTTCCAAGTACACACACTTTGGCGGCCGACCTAACATCTCTATCCGAAAACATAACTCCTTCTTTCAAATCCATTTTACGTATCGAAAGAAAATCAACATCAACTCCCTGTATATTTGCCGGCCAGTTGTTAGACCCGGAAACAACCTGTCCTCTGCTGCTTACAAATGGTGATACAGCCGAAATGTTACCCACCTGTTCTTTAATAGCTCTAACATCAACCATGGTTAAGCGTTGCATAGAACTTGCATCAAGGCGTACTCCACCCTGTGAACCACTGCTTGGGAAAACCATTATCATGTTTGCCCCCATGTCTGAAATCTGCTTTTCAATGCTCTCCTTTGAGCCCTGGCCTATTGCGAGCATAGTAATTACAGATGCCACACCTATTATAATTCCAAGCATGGTTAGAAAAGTACGCATTTTATTAAGCGACATCGCTTTAAGCGCTATCTTGATTAAATTTAAAATCTTCATAAAAGAATTTGTTTAGGTTAAAAAACATCCCTTCGGTTTCAGGTGGTTAAATCCTGCTGTGCAGGTAACCGTTCAAGCCACAATCGTGCATCCTGAAAATCGTTGTTTTTTATATCCTTAATTATCCGTCCATCTTTGAGAGTAATTGTACGCTTTGAAAAACCTGCAATTTCATTTTCGTGGGTAACGAAAACAATTGTTTTTCCCCGGTCGTTCAAATTTTGTAACAACGACATTATTTCATACGAGGTTTTGGTATCAAGATTACCTGTTGCCTCATCGGCCAGAATTAAAACCGGGTCATTAACCAAGGCCCTTGCAATGGCAACCCTTTGTTGTTGGCCCCCCGATAGCTGGCTGGGAGTATGTTTCATTCTTGATGCCAGGCCAACCTGCTCAAGTGCAGCCTCTGCTTTTTGACGCCTTTGTTTTACTGATATTTTTGCGTTGTACATTAATGGAAGTTCAACATTTTCAAGGGCAGATGTGCGAGGAAGTAAATTAAACGACTGAAAAATAAATCCAATCTTGGTGTTACGTATTTCAGCGAGTTGGTTTTTATTTAACTCACCTACAGAAACACCGTCCAGATAATATTTTCCAATTGTTGGTTTATCTAAACAACCTATAAGGTTTAACAAGGTTGTTTTGCCTGAACCGCTACTTCCCATTATAGTTAAAAATTCGCCATTTTTAACATCAAAAGACACTTCCCGCAAAGCATGTACAATTTCAATACCCATAGTAAAATTGCGGGAAAGACCTTCAATTTTTAAAGCAATATTATTTGAATCATTCATAGTTTCTGGTTTCTTTATCTTCTTACGCCTGGTCGGGGCATAAAGGGACTACTAGCCATTTTTTCAGTACCCGTAAGAGAAACTTTTTCCATTGTTGTTACTATGGTATCTCCTACATTAATTCCGATTTTAACCGCGATAATTGCCCTGTCGGTTAATCCTGTTTCAATCATTATTGGAGAAAGGTTTTTACCGTTTTTTACCCAAACCATTTTTGGCTTATCATGGTTGCCATTTCCGGGAAAATTTGAATTTACAGATAGTGCAGCATGGTTTTTACCTGTGAAATCTGGTTGTTCAATTTTATAATCCTTTAAAAGAAGATTGTCGGGCTTAAAAGCAAGAGCCGATACGGGCAGGGTAATAATATCATTTTCTTCCCTGGTAATTACAGTTATATTGGCAGTTAATCCAGGTTTAAGTTTTAATTCTGGATTAGGAGCTTCAATTATAACAACGTAGGTAACAACGCTGCTTGCAATTGTAGGTTTTAGCCTTATTTGTGATATGGTTCCGGTAAATTCGTAGTCGGGATAGGCATCAACAGAGAAAATTACCCTTTGCCCTTCTCTAACCTGGCCAATATCAGCTTCGTCAACATTTGCCTCAACCTGCATCCGGGTTAAATCCCGTGCAATGGTGAATAGGGTTGGAGTATTAAAACTTGCTGCAACAGTTTGTCCCTCTTCAACAGTTCTGTCAAGAACAATCCCATCAATGGGGGAAAGGATAGTTGCATAAGCCAGGTTAACATCAGCCTGCTCAAGTTCAGATTTCAACCTGTCAACAGTGGCTTTGGCATTGTTAAGTTTGTATTGTGCATTTTCAAATTCAGTTTCACTTACCATTTCTGAATTGAAAAGAGTTTTTATTCGGGTATAATTTTGATTTTGATAGGTTAATTCATTTTGTGCCGATGCCAGGCTGGCACGCGATTGCAAAACCCTGGCAAGGAGTGTACTCCTGTCAAGTTCAGCAAGTAACTGGCCCCTTTTTACTATTGAATTGTAATCAACATGTAATTTTTTTATTACACCTGAAACCTGGGTTCCAACTTCAACCTGTTCAATTGGTTCAACTGTTCCGGTTGCTGTAACTGAGTTGGTTACATTACCACGTTGTGCAACAACCGTATTTAATCTGTATTCATTTTTTTCCTTTTTTTTGAAAATGGGTACCAGGATTATTAAGCCAATAACGGCAACTGCGCTTATTATAATTGTTTTCTTTTTCATTTGTAAATAATTATTAGTTTAAGGTCGGATAGCTTGTCCCGATACAATGGGGGTAACCCGCCGCTAACATTCGGGACTCGTTTCATCCTAATATAATTTCATATTTTAAGGTTTTTTGCAATACCCATATCTGTAATTTTAATACCAACGTGTTAGCATTCCACAAACCATGGGTGTTACATCAATAAAATATTGTTGTTTTTATCCATAACGCTACCTGGTTATATTCTAATTTATTGTAATTGGTATGCCCATATAAAAATCAAGTATCTTCCGGTAAAGAATGGTTGTGTATTTGGCCTGGATTAATTCACGACCAGCGTTTAAGTGATTGTTTTTTGATTGAAGAAGTTCAAAGGCATTTAACATGCCAATGCTATATTGTTCTTCAGCCAGTTTATAGCTCTCAACCGATGCCTTTTCCTGGGCCTGGGCTGCATCAAACCTTAGCTGTGCTGCCCGCGTGTCTTCATATATTTTTTCAACTTCCTGTAGCAGTTTGTTCCTGGTATTTGATACGGTAAGTTCTGCTGATTCAATATTTATTTTGCCTCTTGAAACATTTGCTTTTGTTACATTTCGGTTAAATATTGGTACTGATAAATTTAAGCCAACGCTCTGCATGAAATTGTCTGATATTTGTGTTGAATATGCTTTAATTGACCTGTCGTTATAGTTACTGGTTAATGAGGCGCTTAAACCTATGGTAGGAAGGAAACCGGCACGTGCACTTTTCAGGTCAAGACGGGCCATTTCTAGTTGCACCAGGCTTCCTTTTACTTCAGGCCTAAAGTTTAAAGCACTCTCAAAAGCGTTCTCGCGCGAGGGGAGTGGATCAAGCACAACTTTTAATCCGGCACCCGGAAAATGCAGGCTAAATTCTTCTTCAACAGGGATTTCAAGTATCTGCTTTAAAATGGTAATTTGAATCACAAGATTATTGGATGCGTTAACCATTGAATACTTGTCATTGGCGAATTGAGCTTCAATTTCGGCTACATCCCTTCTGGCTATTGAACCAGCCTGATGCAAGGCTTTTGCCCTGGTGAGTTGTCGTTCCGATGCAGCAACTACCTGGGTGAAGTAATCAAGGTTTTCTTTTGAATATAATGCATTTAAATAAGCTTGTGTAACTGAAATTGTAATATTATTGGTGGCCGTTTCGAGGTTAAGAATGGCCAAATCGTGAGCCAAATTGCTTTTCGCAATATCATTATTAATAATACCTCCGTTATAAACAGTTATACCTGAGTTAATTCCAAAATTTCCACCATACGATAGTTCACTTATGTTTTTATCTCCATTGGGTGAGTTACTGTTAGTTAAAGTTTGCGATGCACTGGCGTTAAGATTTGGTAACCTTTGGCTTCTGGCTTGCATAACATCTGTTTTACCAGTATTAATTTTTAATTTTGAAATGTTTACACTTAAGTTTTTCTCAAGTGCATATGATATACAGCGGTCCAGATCCCATTGGTCAGGCGTAACCTGTGCAACAATACTCCATGTAGTAATACTATAAATTACTGCAACCAGTAATAAGGTGATTTTTTTACTTTGTTTAATTCTTAGCATAATCCTTTTATTTTGCTTGTAAAGTTTGTTTCCTTATTTTAATCTAAAAAAGAGAGTCGATGAATGAGTATTTGAAGATGATAAAACCTGTTTTTTTGCCGATAATTTTAAAAGTGGGTTTTTATTACCCTGTTTATTTTTCAGTATTTTTTTTATAATTACCCTTAAAATTGTGTAGGGTTTAAATATTTTTGAAGGTAGAATTTTGATTTGCCTGCTAAATGGAAAGGATTTTTAACTTTGCACGGGCATGTAACAAAGGATGGATTTTAAAATCACTGGTTATAAGAGTTTGGTTGCGTGGTTATAATCAATGAATGTATCCCTAATTAGCCTGGTTGTATTCTTTTTTTTGTGGTTATTTAAATTTCAAATCATGGTAAATATGGTTTAATGAAGCGACAATGATTAATGAAATACTAAAAGGATTAATCAGATAGCGACCAAGTCGTATGAAGATTCACGGAGTCTGTTCGGTTTTGCCGCTTTAGTTTACCATGAACCGAAGATCGACTGGGCCAAAATAGCAAAAACGGATTTCGTCCGAACAGACTGGGCAGGCTTCCGGGCAATTTAAAAACAAATTATTACTGATGAAAAACAAGTTCAACAGGTTAACATCAAAGGAATGGCTTCCTTTTCAAAAATCATGGTTTAAGTTTGAAGATGACGCGAAGTTTTATAGTGAAAATATAAGATTTTTTTCAAAAGCACATGAGGATAACTCTTATGTTTTATACGATGGACATTCAGCCCATATTATAAGGGAAATTTGCGATGAAAATAAATTACGGTATATTAATTATGACGATTATAATAAGCAGGAAATACAGTTTGCCATATTTGATTTAAGGAATGAAATATCAGAGTTTACATCTTTAAAAGAATACCTGAGTATTAAGCAGAATTTAATTGAAAAGGTTACGGGTATTTATGAGAAGGTAGAGCATCGAAGGTTTATAAGCGTAATTATAAAAAATGTACAGGTAAATTCTGCGTATTATCCATTTGCATGGGATATTGCCAAGGAATTGTCATCAATTTATTCTATAAAGGATGAGAAAATTGGCTGTATATCCACAGAAAAATCAACTGTTTTTGAAAATTGTTTCTCTACTGCCCTTGATGGCTTTTATGCACTTTATTTCAGAAAGGATGAAAATTCTGATGGAATTTATAAAGCAACATCCTTTAATATTTTTAAAAGTATTAACCAAAACCCATCCATACTGAAATTTGAAAGGAGTATTCCTTATTGGTTTATTCTAAAACCCCAACCCCGTAACAAAAATGAAATATTGCATCCTGCAAAATATCCTGAGGATTTAGTAGAAATGTTTATTAAAACGTTTTCAAAAGAAAATGATTTAGTCTTCGATCCTATGTCGGGTACTGGTAGTACTCAAATGGGGGCGCTTAAACTAAACCGGAAAGGGTATGGTACCGAATTGAGTGATTTTTTTACCGAAATTGCCAACAACCGGTGTAAACTCTTTTGTGAGGGTTTAAAAACTAAGAAATTGCATAATTATGCTGACTTTAAAATTTTAAATTTAGATGCCAGGAATATTTCAAAAAAAGATTTTCCTGAGATAGATTATTTAATAACATCACCACCTTATTGGGATATGTTAAATATGAAAGGAGCAGAAAATCAGGCAAAAAGAATTAAAAAGGGTCTCCAGACAAACTACTCTGACAATAATGATGATTTGGGAAATCTTGCAGATTATAACCGGTTTTTAAATGAACTTATTGCGATTTATTTAAACCTGGCAGAGCTTATAAAGCCTGGCAGTTTTCTGACTATTGTTGTGAAAAATATTAAGAAGAAAGGGAAAAATTACCCATTTGCCTGGGATTTGTCAAACGCCCTGCAACAAAAATTAATATTATTGCCTGAGGTATTTTGGTGTCAGGATGATATTTCAATTGCCCCCTACGGTTATGGAAATACCTGGGTAAGTAATACTTTTCACCAGTATTGCCTTACATTTCAGAAACCTTTAAATTAAAAAAACAGGTATTATAAATGTAAAAGAATAATTATGCCATTGGCACGAATCTGAAACTCTTGCCACAACTTATCTTAATTCCCTCTATTTTAATGCAAAATGCATAAAGTAAAACTAATCGCCCTGGTGCAAATATCTTTCTGCAAAACAATAATACGCGCTTTAATTTGCTCACAATTCTTGAGCTAATTTTGTCTTCGGCTTTGCCCCTTTTACCGCTCGGCTATGCTGCCTGGTTTACCAATAAAGCAGTTGCAGCCTGCCGGTAATGCTTCGACAAACTCATCAACCTAATTTAAGGTAATTACAAATTACGCAGGGCGCAAGAAACAAACTACAACCAGCTGTTGTTTTCCCAGTAGTTTTATAAAAGGCTTATGTCAACCATCACTCCGCTTCTAACAGTTTTGGTAATGAATCTTTAACAATCCTGATTTTACTCGTTATTGTTTGGCCAAACCAAACCATCTGAGTTAATATTCCAGGTTAGCTGGCCATTGGCTGTTTTGGCGCTAATGGTATATTTGTCAGTATTATGTTTAATTTTTGGTTTATATTTTAAAGCTTTTGTTTTAAACCCAACACTTTTTAAATCTTTTATTTTTTTTGCGTAAGTCCCATTTTTTAAAAAGTATCGGTTTTGCGCATAGTAAATGTTTCGCAATTCCCATTTTAAATCTTCGTCGGTATTGTAATTGAATTTGTCTTTACCATCATTAATTTTATTATCTGAAAACTGCACAAACCCCCACAATTCAGGTTTGTAAATATTATTTTCACCAATTGGCGCCCATACCCAGTTTTCATTGGGATAAATTTTTCCGGTTTCTGAATTAATCTCCTTCTTATAATATCCGTCAACTATAATGTAATTAAACTGTGATCTGTTAAAATTCATTCTCCATTGTGTGCCTGCAAACGCAATTGTGTTATTGCCATTTGTTAATAACGATATCGGAATGGCCACTTCAAGCGACCAATATTTATCCTCGTCGTAAGGGGTATTTATGGTACCTTCAACATAAGTTGATGATTTAATAGCTCTTAGTTTATTTAAGTTCCCTTTTTCACCCTTAAAATTATTCGATTTATAATTAAACAGGTTTAACCTGCCATTTACGTTAAACTGTAACTCAATAAAATTATGTGTATCGCCATTATTATCAATTAATATACTAAAGAAATTATTATCGCAAATCTCAGCTTTTTCATCATCTCCTGCTTTAAGATTTGGATCTGACATTTCGGCAATTATGAATAAAAAATAATTATTCCACAACATTTTGGCCCGGGTTAAAAAAGTTGGTTTTGGGAAATGATCTCCCAAAATATCGGCAAACTCTATATTCCATGGGGTAGCCTGCCATATATCTTCATCGGCTTTGCCATCAATAATAATTTGGTTATGGGTTTTGTAACAAATATATTTTTTGGGATTAAAACTTATAACATATCCCGGGTTTCCATATTCATTTACAGGTATTTCGGAAGGTTGATTTTGTGTACCCGTGCAACTCAAAAAAAATACCATTAAAATAATATAAACCTTAAATGCTATGAGATTTTTTAGGAGTTTGGCACAAAAATTATTCATATAACCTGCTGTTATTGATATATTAACTGATAAAGCAAGGTAATACATTTGGCAAAAAACAGGAAGTATAATTTACGAAAAGTTGTTTATAAAACACTCTTACGCCTTTTCGGGACAAACACTTGTTAACAAAAATCCGTTCATATGTTACCATATAGTTTTCCGGACACGGTTTTCCGGTATTTTAAAGAGATATTTCTTAGGATAAAATTATTATTTGAAGTAAAATAAAACTGGTAATATAGGTGTTTAAGCCTAACCAATCATTAATTTAACATTCGGGAACCTGTATTTGGTATACATTATTTTTCGGGTTAATGCCAGCCCCAGGGTTAAAAAACCAATACGCCCAACAAACATTGATATAATTATTATAATTTTTCCCCATGTTGATAAATCAGAAGTAATACCCAGCGATAGGCCAACAGTTCCGAAAGCCGAAACAATTTCAAATACAAGCTGTTTTAATGAAAAGGTGGGTTCGGCAATAATTATCAGAAACGAAAAAACGACAATAAATGCAACAGCCGAAAATAAAACCGCATAAGTTTTATTAACATATTTCCATGAAATGTTTCTTTTGTAAAACTCAACATGTTCGAGCCCCCTTATATTTGCCCATGCGGCTTTAAAAGCTACAGCCAGAGTTGTTGTTTTTATTCCTCCACCGGTTGATCCGGGCGATGCTCCAATAAACATAAGCACAATAATAAGCAGTATTGACGGTCCTTGCAAATGGCTTATATCTACTGTGTTAAATCCGGCAGTGCGTGAAGTAACCGACTGAAAAAATGAAACCACTATTTTTCCCAAAAATGAGTGGCCGGAAAGGGAATTGTTATATTCAAAAATCAGGAACAAACCGGTCCCACTAAGCACCAGAATTGTTGTTATAAGTAAAACCAGTCTTGTATTAACCTGAAATTTTCTCCAGGGATGAAGTTTTCGGTCAAGGCGGTTTTGCGACCCGAAAATATCCTGAAGAACTAAAAAACCAAGCCCTCCCAATATTATAAGCAAAGCAATTTCAATTTGCACCATGTACTGGAACTTTACTGCCTGGTTAAATAACCCATCGGTAAAAAGTGAAAACCCGGCATTATTAAATGCAGAAATTGCATGAAATGCCGAATAGAATAACCGATCGGGCAGATCTTTAAAAACAAGTTGGTTATCCCAGGTAAAAAATAATAGGGCAGTACCACAAATTTGTATAACAAAAGCATAAATAACTACATTCCGGATAATCTCTTTCAAATTTGAAACCTGTTCGGTATCTAGAAATCCTTTTATTAAACCTGCAGCATGTAAACTATCGGCCCTATGGTAAAAGCCCGCTATAAAAGTTGCGATTGTTAAAATGTTTAATCCTCCAAAGAGAAATAAAAACATGATTACAAGTTGCCCTTTAAATGTAAAATAGGTGCCAGTATCAACAACTGTTAACCCTGTTACGCAACATGCACTTGTTGAAGTAAATAGTGCATCAACCCATGATATTGGCATGGGGCCTGTCATTTCGGGCATACGGAGTAGCAGGGTTCCAACAGCAATTAAAAGAATGAATGAAAAGGCCAATAATGCCGCAGGATTAAGTTTGACCACCTTAAAAATATAGGTTGCCCTACCCAATTCGAAAAGCAGAATTATAAAAAAGAAAAATCTTAATACGGTATAATGATCATAGGTAAAGGGCTCGGAAAACAATATTTGAAACAATGTTTGGCCCAAAAATATATTAATGAGCGTGTTGATAGAAAGTACTGCATAAATAAGGCTTTCCAACGGATTGTCTTTAATGAATTTTCGTGGGTGGAGGCTTAATACAATTCGTAAAAAATACCTTATTATTAATAGATTAACTATATAAAAGTGAATCTTATACAATAACAAAAGGGTTCGGATTTCAGGTGAATACCCGAACGAAAAAACCAGTGCTGCAATACCAGAAAAAAGAATAAGTGGGGTTAAAAAGTCCATAACCGCAAATATTTGCTTCTTATGGTCATAAAGGGCCATATTAATTTTCTCGCGGATGGAATTATGGAGCATTTATAAATTTATTTGGATAAAACGTTCAAGGTTTTCGTGTTTGCCAAAAACCACCAGGTAGTGTTCGGAGGCTAGCACTGTTTCAGAATTTGGAATTCCCACAATTTTATAGGTTTTATTTAAACCTGAATCATTGTTTGTTTCAACTTTTAAAGTTATCAGGTTAAGTTCGTAATTTTCCCTTAGTTTAATCTCAGAAAGTTTTCGCCCTTTTACTTTATCAGGGCATTCAATTTCCATAATGCAGTAATCATCGGGTAAATCAAGGAATGAAACAATACTTGGGTCAACAAGTTTTTCTGCAACATTCGCACCAACTTCATCTTCGGGTGATAAAATCTCATCAACACCAATCTTATTAAGAATTATCTGCTGGTTTTTTCCTCTTGCCCTTGCCATAATTCTTTTAACACCCAATTCCATTAACTGGGTTGTAGTAAGCAAAAGTTGCTCAAAGTCTTCACCAATTGCTACAACCACCGCGTCAAACTCCTGAATATCAACTGATAGTAGTGCTTTCTTATCAGTTGAATCAAGTGCAACGGCATTTGCTACACTATCTGCAATTTCTTCAACAATATGCTCATCGCGGTCAATTGCCAAAACTTCAACTCCCCTGCGGGCAAGTGTTTTGGCTATGGCTGTTCCGAACAGTCCAAGTCCGATTACAGCAAACTTCTTATCCGGCATAAAAATATAATGTAGGTCACTGCGAAGTTACTGAGTTTTGCATTTTATTATCAAATAGCGTTAAGTTATTTTTCATTTTTTTCAAAATCAAATCAGTGACTTCCTTGTATTTATTATCTTTTTGAATTTTATTAACAGGCATGCTAAATACTAAACCACCGGCCAAAACTTAAAATTTCCGGTAAAAATTATTTTTTTCTCTTTTTAAGCCCGGGATATTCAATTCGGGCATGATAAATACTCTTTAACTTTCGCTTAAATACATCTTTCACTTCGGCAATTTCCTTAAAAGTTATTGGGGCGTTAATTAGCTGGTTTTCTTCAATCTGATTGTCGATTATAGTTTCAACCAGCTTGTCAATTTCTTCGTTACTGAAGGTTTTCAAACTTTTGGAAGCTGCCTCAACAGAATCGGCCATCATTAAAACGGCAGTTTCTTTTGTGTGTGGGGTTGGCCCGGGATATGAAAACATAGTTACATCCGGATTATCGTTAGGATGCTGGTTAATATATGAATTATAAAAAAACCTGGTCTTCATGGTGCCCTGGTGCGTTCTTATGAAATCAATAATTTGTTCTGGTATTTTTTCTTTTTGTGCCATTTTAATACCACATTCAATATGGTGAATCACTATCTGGGCGCTTTCTTCAAATGGTATTTTATCGTGAGGGTTAAGTGTTCCTGATTGGTTTTCGGTAAAATAAAGTGGCGATGCCATTTTCCCTATATCATGGTACATTGCCCCGGCACGCACTAAAAGCGGATTCCCACCAATTTTATATACAGCCTCCTGGGCAAGGTTTCCAACTTGTATTGAGTGCTGGAATGTACCAGGGGCATTCTCCGACAGTTTTCTTAAAAGCGGATGGTTTGTGTCTGAAAGTTCTACCAGGGTAACATCCGACAGAAATCCAAAAAGTTTTTCAAATACCCATATTAATGGATAAACCAGGAGTAAAAAGCCACCGCTTACAATAAACCATCCATACCTTTGATAGTTAATCCCTGAAATATCGCCTTCCTGCCATAATGCAAGACCACTATAAAACAACGAATATGTTATAATAATTAATATGGCTGCCCTTACAAGCTGCGCCCTCCTAACCATTTTGAATAAACTGAACATGGCTGTTAAGCCCGGGGGTACCTGCATTATAACAAATTCAAAACTATTGGTTGAAAAAAATGCCGATAATAATATTGTAACAACATGTAGAAAAAAGGCTGTTCGTGAGTCAAAAAATATCCTGATAATTATTGGTAGGATTGCAAATGGTATTATATAGATGGGAAAAAATTCGTACCGTGATAAACGGGCAAGAATAACCATTGATATAACCATTCCCAAAAGGAAAATTACCGATAAAAGATTGTTATAAACATCTTTACGAAAAAAATAGAGGAAAAGTAAAATCAAAAGAAACAGCAACCCAACGATCACAATTTGTCCAAACATTATAAAAAAACGGCTATTTCCCCGGCCCAGGCTGTTTTCGTACTCCATGCGCAGAGAATCCAGAATTTTAGCTGTTTGTTCATCTATTATCTCTCCACGGTCAATTATCCTCTGGCCTGAAATAACTATTCCGCTTGAAAGGCTTATATCACGCAATAATACCTGGCGTTCCTGTTCGGTGCGATCGGGTTCATAAATAACATTGGCCGATAGATACCTGTTTAATCCCATTTCACTAACGAAATTATCTATTTCAGATTGGATAACCGGAGTGCGGTCCTGAACATATTGGTAAATTCTTGAAGCAATAAGCTTATATGCAGATTGATAATTTAAAAATTCAGCAATTTCGTAGGGTTCGGCAAAATTGCCTTTTGCCACCATAATGACAGATGATGGCGGAAGTTTTGACATATCCTCGGGCAGCGATATCAAACCCTGTTTATAAATTTGTTCAAGCACTGCAACTGTTTGATTGCTAATTCCCCTGAATAGCGAAAATGTTTGATTTTCGTTGTTTACATTCCTTAAAAACGGAAATTTATCTAAATATTCGGATCTGTGTAAAATAAATTCGTTTGTAAATTTTTCCGTAATCTCGGTACCTTTTAATGTGTCAAGGCGAAAATAGGGCCTGAAGTTTACCATCAGGTTTTCGCGTTCACTTTTCAATTCGGCCTGACTTTTGTGTATTGAAAAATCAAAAGGGGCAATTAATGTTTCATGTCGCCATGGTTTTCCGTGTTCATATTCAAATCTGAATTTTCCCTGTCTGGGAAAAATATATATAACAAGGAAAATTGCCCCTAAAAACAAGAGAATCCGGTTAATTGCCTTGGAATATTTATTTAATGTCTCAATCATGGTGAAGTAAAACTATTTTTTGCTAAAATTATCAATAAAAATCGTTTATATATTAAGTTTTATAAATAATCAGTATACCTTAAGGCATAATATTTCCGTAGAAATATGTATATTGATTTTTAGCAAAACAGTTTTTTTAACATTTGGTTGTTTAATTAAAAGCTTAATTTCATGCAATATTTAAATATTTTCAAATAAAGGGTAACTGGAACGCGTTAACGGATAAGTTTCTTTACAAATAACAAAAGGTATTGAATTAATTTAAAGTGATTAATCTTAACATCTGAAATATAAATTTTTAACCAAATACCAATATGGTTGGAGCCATTTCACATTTTGGGGCAATAGCATTAAGAGCAGAACCATCGGAAAAATCATCGTTGGAGACCCAGATTTTGTTCGGAGAAGTATTTTATGTGCAAGAGCAGGTTACAGGTTGGTGTAAAGTAATTACGGAGTTTGATGGTTATGAAGGCTGGATCGATGAAAAACTTGTTATTCAGGCAGGTGACAGGGAAATTAGCCAATGGCTTACCAAACAAGGGCTGGTTGTTCCGGTTCCGTTTATAAGGTTAATTCGTGAACCCGATAAATCGGTTCAGATAATTTCAGGTGGAAGCCG
This sequence comes from Marinilabiliaceae bacterium, assembly GCA_037439945.1. GTDB lineage: Bacteria > Bacteroidota > Bacteroidia > Bacteroidales > Marinilabiliaceae > CALEUX01. Next base: position 2,136 of record JBBIVA010000039.1, on the reverse strand, counting down.
CATTGTTTTTAACGGTGACGACAGAAATAGTTTTGTAATAGGCAAAAGGGAGTTTTATATACAGGGAGCCTTAAATGAACGGAAAGTTGATTTTGAAGAAATAGCAAAAGGTTTTTTAAATGCTCCATATTTATGGGGTGGTAGAAGTTTTTTTGGGATCGACTGCTCCGGATTTACACAAATTGTTTTTAAAATAATGGGACATAAGATTCCCCGCAACGCTTCTCAGCAAATTGAACATGGGAAAATGGTGAGTTTTGTTGAAGAAGCACGGGCCGGAGACTTAGCTTTTTTTGATAATGCCGAGGGTGAAATTACTCATGTAGGATTGTGTTTAGGGCAGGGACGTATTATTCATGCCAGTGGTGAGGTTCGAATGGACTATCTGGACCACCAGGGAATTTTTAATCATTCACTTCAAAAATATACACACCATTTAAGGGTGATTAAAAGAATAATTGATTAGCGCGAATATATGGCTTATTGTTATGAATATCCAAGGCCGGCAGTTACAACCGATTTGGTAATTTTTACAGGAGAAAAGAAAAGTGCAAGAGTTTTGCTTATTAAAAGAGCCCAGGGGCCATTTAAGGGAATGTGGGCTCTTCCGGGCGGATTTGTTGATGAAAATGAAGATGTTTACGATACTGCAAAACGCGAGCTAAAAGAAGAAACAGGAATTGAAAGCCTTGACCTTATTCAATCGGGAGTTTTTGGAAAGCCTGGTCGCGACCCCCGTGGGCATACAATTTCAATATCCTATTTAGCCGTAGTTCCATCACTATTAACTCTTAAACCCGGCGATGATGCTGAAAGCGCCCAATGGTTTGATCTTAATAATTTGCCCCAGCTGGCTTTTGACCATTTGGAAATTTTATCCGAAAATATTAAACTGGCAAATTTGGTTTAACAATGGAAAAATTTGCTGTGTTTATTGTTTTTTTCTGATGTTTATAGAATTTTTAAGTACCAGGACCGATCCAGGGCCTTTATTAAATAATAAGTCTAAAATGCTTAGGTTTTGGATAAACCCATTTTTCTGGTCAAAAACCTGGCGATATGGACGATGGGTAAAAATGTGATCTGCCAAACTATCTCTTTTTGGGTGTATTACGCCACGAAAGTCATCGCTATACTCACCATTGGGCCGGAATTCTTCGGTTAATGATAAATTAATATGCAAACCCAGATTTTCAGAAATTGTATTCACAGATTCAAGATTTAAATCAATAAGGTATTTCCATTTTTTATTGAAAATATTTTCGATTTCGATGTTGTAATATTGAAAAAAGGGTGATGAGTTATAAGCTGATACTATTGATTTCCAATGAATACTATTCCACGGAGTATCGTATGAAACCAATACATCCTTCATTTTGGTCTTACTTCCATTTGGTTTAATTACGGGGATAGGTAAACTTAATTCACCATTTGCACCGGCAATTATGTACCGGTTACGGTAGCTTTGCCTTTCATAGTTGCTATTGCACTCAATTAATGCGTTATTAAAATTTTCTAATAGGGCAAAATAACTTACAGGGGGAAAAATAGCCGAATCTAAAATCACTTTAATTCTTTATTTGTTTATTTGGTTTTGGTTTTACTAACCTTTTGATGTCTTGATTTCGTTAATTTGTTGCTTTTTTTGTTTATTCGATAGTTTAACATACGCATAAAGCGCACCTGCAATTAATCCGGCTGTAAAAGTAACCATTAAAAGTATGGCAAGCGAAACTTCGGCTTTTGTAAAAATAAAGTCAACCTCAATTGGTCCTGAATTTTGTACTGAGAATATCACCAGTATTATGCTCATGGCAATAAAGATCCAAAACGAAATGTGACTTGATATTTTCATTTTTCAAATATTTATGTAAACCATAACAGAAGAATTTTTAAAACCAATAATAACCTTTAACCGCTAGTTTATTAATTGAATCAATAGAACCTGTTATTTTTAGTTAAACAATTTGTTGTTTAATAGCCCAAAAGAAAATTAATTTTTATCCGGAATTAATTTTTTTTCTTTAATTGATTTCTAATTGCAAATTATTTTTGCGGATGGGGTTAAGCAATTAACACCCTTTTTATTTTTGAAAAAACTACTAACCTTCCAAACTTCTTGTTTTCCGGGCTGTT
>JBBIVA010000038.1:0-28163 GCA_037439945.1 Marinilabiliaceae bacterium | reverse complement strand
AATCCCGGCTAAGTCATTAGTTCATTGCCTTTCTAATGACTAATCCGGGTTAAATTCAAATCCCTCACATCAAAGAATGAAATTATGCTTAACCCAAATTACGCATTAGAAAATGCGTAATCGATAAAGTGCTTGTAATCAATTCCAAAGATTTGGAATTGAAACAATCACTAAATCGGGATTATCCCAATTAAATCAAATAGTTCGGCTCATACTTCGCCTCCTATTGATTAATTTGGGTTTAATCATTTTCAGGGAACATTTCTGTCCCTTTTTATAATTTTGCCGATTAAATACCAAACACTCCTAAACAAGCAGCTTAAACCATAAAAAAAGAGTGCAATTACAACTACCAAACCCTGGTAGGTTAATAGTTCGATCCAACGCGATTCATAAAACCAAATTGAAAAAACATTCAGCATATTGGCTGAAAAATAACACCAAAACAGAAAAGTGAGTTCCGTTTTAATACGGCTGCCACTTATTATTATATCCTTCATTAAACAATTTAATTTAAATTAAATAACGTTCTGGCATTGTAATAACTTTACCTGTTTCTATTGCTTCCTGTGCCAGCATTGTCCAAACTGATCCGTAATAACACTGTTCAAATAACCCCGGAATAGGTTTTTGTTCCTTAACTGAGCGGGCAAAACCAATAAGTTGTTCAAGTGAGCCATCAGTATTGTTATTTGCTACAAGTGGTTCACCTTTATAATCCTGGGCCAATTCAGGTGCCCAGGATGAGCTTCCTATTGGTACCGAACCAAAAATATTATTTTCAAGGTTCCCAATTAGCTGGGCAATTCCGGCAGGTTTTGGAGGTGTTGGTGGCGATTCAAGGTAAAATCGGTTTGATTCAAATTCAATGGTTCCTTTATGTCCCATTACCTGTTCTTCAAAACCATATTTTTTATTCTGAACCATTGAGTCATATATAAACTGTGTACCATCAGCATAAGTAAAAATCATAGCTACATTATCGTGTACCTCCCTGTTTTGCTTCCAAAAACTTATGCTCCCGGTACCACGTACAACAACCGGAAGTGCTTTTTTTGCCCAATTTCCTATTTGTATTTGGTGCGAGGCCAGTTCAGTAACCAGTCCACAAGAATATTCTCTGTATAACCTCCAGTTAATATGGCGGTCAAGTTCAGGTTTATCTTCGGGTACAGGTCTTCGCCAATCATTATTGCGATGCCAGTAAGCCCTTATTTGCGTAACTTCTCCCAGTACCCCTTCATGGATCCGTTTCATACCTTCAAGGTACTTTGGATCAAAAAGCCGTTGATGTCCAATTTGAAGTATCCTGCCACTTGTTTTGTGCGCTTTGGCCATTTCATAGGTATCTTCCATGGTCCGTGCCATAGCCTTTTCACAGAAAACATGTAGCCCTGAATTTAATGCATCAATTGTAATATGGGCATGCTGATGAAGTGAAGTTGCAACGATAATGGCTTGCAGGCCTTTCATTTCAATTAACCTTCGGTAGTCATCAAATGCTTTGGCTTTGGGGGCTATGGTTTTCCCAATATTCAAATTGGGTTCATAAATATCACAAATACCAATAATTTCAATTCCTTCCTTTTCACTAACCGAATTAATTAGCTGCATCAGATAGCAACCTCTTGATCCGGTCCCCACAATACCAATCCTTACTTTTGTACCGGCAAATTGATTATTATCTTTTGCCAGTATGTTAATTAGCGAAACCGGTGCAAGCAGGGCAGTACCCGCAAGTAATCCGCTTTTTAAAAACGCTCTTCTGGTTTTCTCATTCATTTTAGCTCAATATGATTATATTTTAACTCTTTAAATTCAAAATCATTCTCCCTGCACTTATAAAAAGCCACATTTTTAAACTCATTAACTATCAATTGAATGCCCTGGCCAACGGATGCCATAACAGCAGTGGATAATATTTCGGTATCGACCGGAGAACTGCCAACTGCCACAACAATACTGTTTTGAAAAACTGGTTTACCTGTGGCCGGGCTAATAATATGTGGTACAAAGTCTGGAATATCATTTTTGTAACACTCCTGCAACCCTGATACAGACAAGGAGCTGTTGTTTAACTTCAATTTAAGTTTTACACCACTAACAGGATGGTTTATTTCTACCGGCCAATGGTCTGATAAAGGGTGTACTCCCAAACCGTAAACGGAACTCTCACCAAAACTCAAAAATGCTGATTCAATTCCAATTTCTTTTAAATGGCCAACAACCTTTTCTAAACCCCATCCTTTACCAAATCCACCGGTATCTATTGCTGTTAATCTATTTGTGATCCTGATTTCGTTTTGCTTTTTATCCCATTTTATATTTTCCCATCCTGCCAAATTGCCATTTATACTATTACTATTAAGCTCTCCCCTTTTTATTGACATGGTTAAATTGAGCAAGCCTGCATCAAAAGCACCCCCGGTTCTCAGCCAATATTTATCCAAAACTTCAACTATTTCAGCCATTTCAACTGATACCTTCGTTTTACCTTTACCGGCAATTTTATTTATTTGCGAAACTTCAGAATTTGTGTTAAAACAACTTAACCTCTCTTCTTCATTAAATAGGATTTTGTTTAATTCATTTCCTATAATCTTTCCAACATCGTTACCCAAACCGGGTATCACAATGTTAAACCTGGTACCCATGGCAAAACAGCTATGATGGAAAACCTTCATTTTAATATAAGATTTAAGCTAAATTTGTTTTAATCTTGAATTGGAACTAGTCATTAATAATTAATTTTTCAAAATATTAAACAAAAGTATTAACCCATTACTTAAGCAGAAAAGCACCTGGCTTATTTTATGCTTTTTATAAACTTTAGGCTTTGCGGAACCCTTTGAACAACATCAGGACTTTCATCTTCAATATAATAATACTCCACCGATGTTTTTTTTGCAGCCCTTAAAACTGCAGGGATGTTTATTTGCCCTGTTCCCAAAACAACATCATTCTCCTTTGGTGTGCTCCCCGAAAAATCACCAGTAACCCCCTTTTTCAGGTCTTTTAAATGCATAAGTTTAAATCTTTCCGGATATTTATTTAAAAGCGCCACCGGATCAGCTCCCGGGTGGACAACCCACAAAATGTCCATTTCAAAACTAACATAATCCGGGTTACTGTTTTTAACCAAAAAATCAAATAATGTGCCATCCTCATAAGGACGGAACTCAAAACCATGGTTATGATAACAAAACGTAATTCCATTTTCGGAAAGATACTTTCCGGCCGCATTAAAATCATCCACAGCCTGTCGGGCATTATCAACGGTAAACACACCATTTTCAAAAGGGATCCAGGCTACTCTCACATATTTTGCCCCTAAAGCCCTGGCGTCATCAGTTACTTTTTTTATATCATTTACAAGGGCATTATAATTTACACCGTACGAGGTACACACCATTCCTCTTTCATTCAAAAGATTTCTCAACTCCATAGCAGTTTTCCCAAATAAATTGGAAAATTCAATATTGGTAATACCCATTGTTTTTATCATATCAAGAGTGGCTGGTACATCTGCTGCAAATTGATTACGAAATGTATATGAAACAACCCCCGGGTTGGGAACTAATGCTTTTATTGTTGATTGACATCCGGCCAATTGAAATGAAAAAAATAATGCTGCAAATAATGCTGATTTTAAATGTTTTGAGATAGATATTTTAATTTCTTTCATCATAATAAAATTGATTTTTGAAGGTTTGATGGCTTGTCCCGATACATCGGGGTTACTCGCCCCGAACATTCGGAAACCGTTTCATCTGATATTCATTTATATCATTATTACTTTTCTTTACGTGCCAGCTCCAGGGCCCTGGTGGTAGTGTAATACTTTGAAATCATGTTTGGCACTTCCCACTCAGGCAGTTTACCTTTAACCAAATAATTCAGATATTTTTTTGTAACCTGTGCAAAATGCGCTTCATGGCCCAATCTGTATTTATCAGGTATTAAAACTTTAAACCCTTTGTCAGTTGGTTGAAGTTCAATACCGGGAAACCTTGAAATTATTTTTGAAAATGCTTTTTCAGTTTTGATTTTCCACTCTGAAATATCTGCTTTAGATGATGCTTCAATAAATAAATTGGGAATATAACCTTCTTCTTTTCCCTGCCTGATTATAAGGCTTGCTTCTGTACCACGCATAACCGAAAAATGGGTGTCAGCACCACCGTCAGGAGCCACATAATTCCATATTACACTAACACTAACATGAACACCATTAAGTAAATAATCCATTTTTCCATTTGCAAAAACCTGAAAAACAGAATCACTGTTCATTACATTATTTAAAAATTCAGGTGTTTCACTTAATCCTGTCACAGCTAAAAACTGGTCCTTAGATATATCGGTAGTCCACCTTTTAGCTCCGTACACATTAATATCAGTTTGGTAATTAATAACTTTTTCGGGAAAACATACCCACTGAATAAGGTCAACAAGATGTGTTGTTACATCTACTATTCCTTCTCCCTGCGAGTTTATATCGAAATACCATGCAGGCCGTTTCAATACAGACCCTGCAACATATTTATAGAAATGATGGACACTCTCTTTTACAACCGCCGGATTTTCAGGAGTTCCATGCTCTAAAACCCCAAAAATATCCTTTATCTGTGCAATTTCACGCTGAAGTAGGCTTGTTATTTCATATCGTTCCGTCATAATATCATATAAAACCACTTTGTTCTTTTTTGCCGCTAAAAAAGCACCTTCCAACAATAAAAAACTCTCATTATCAATAGCCATAGGCTTATCTGATAGCACATTAAAACCGGCTTCAACCAAATCTTTTATATATTTGGTTTTCTTGTTGTTGTTACCTGCAATAACAACTACATTGCCTTTATTTTCACTTATCAACTTTTCAAAAAAATCCTGCCCTTTGTAAATATTGCTTATCCATTGTGTGGGATTATCACTGCGTGAATTAAAACCATCAATTCTTTTTAGGTGCATTTCTATATCAGGACCTTCGGGCCCATAAATATGAACAACCGGATCAACCTGTGTATACATTTCCTTTTGAACCAGTGCAGCATGAAAATGCCCCGGGTCAAGTGTTATTATTTTAATCTCTGCGTTTGCCCCTGTAAACTCCGTTTTTTTACTCATATTGCAAGATGTTGCAATTAAAACCACCAAAAAAACTGATGATATTATTCTTAAATTATTAAATTCTTTAACCATTGCGACAATTTATACTTCTCAATTTTTATTAACCTGCCAATTAAACAATTACAATTTTGGCTCCCATCCGGGTTCATAAACACGTCCCCAAAATTTATTGGCTTCTCTGTTTTGAACCTTTCCGTTCAAAGCATTTACTTCAATATCCTTTTTTAACCTGTAGCTAATATTGGCCAAATGGCAAAGGTGAGTGCTTTTGGCCATTTCTTCCATAGGTGAATTTGGTTTTACTTTTCCCCTTATGGCGTCAAAAAAATTAATTAAATGTGCTGTAGTCATATCGCCTCCACCACCTAATGTGGTACCGGATTCACCCCCTGAATTCGAACGACTTTTTAAAAATTTCCCGTTCCGGTCGTATAATTTATATCCGTCACGGTTAATAAAGGCAGTTCCATCACTTCCATAAATTACGGTTCCGCGGTCTGAGCCATAAGTATTATAACCATTTCGGCTCTTTCCATCCCATTGAATTATTATGTTGCCCTGAAATTGATAAGTAGCGAGCATGGTATCATACATTGTCCACCCGTCATTTATAAAATGTCGTTTTTCTGCCTCAACGCTTACTCTTTCAGGGTAATTAACCTTTAAGGCCCAACGTGCTATATCCAACTCGTGTATGGCATTATTACCCATTTCGGCCGTTCCATAGTCCCATTCGTACCAATGCCAGTTATAATCCCAGGTATCAAACCTGTATTCTCTCCGGGGCGCAGGCCCCTGAAACAAATCCCAATCCAAACCTTCAGGAATTGGAGCATTTACTGCAACAGGCACCTCGCCCCTGTTATTTGAATAAAAGGCAACAGCTTTATAAGGTATTCCAATTACTCCATTGTGAATTTCATCAACTATTTCTTTCGACTCAACCGATGACCGTTGCTGGTTACCTAATTGAATTATACGGTTATATTTTTTAACAAAATCAGCGTATAACGCTCCTTCTCCCGCATTATGGCTTCCCGGCTTTTCAACATAAACATGTTTTCCTGCTTTAACAGCCAAAAATGCACCCGGGGCATGCCAGTGGTCAGGTGTGGCGTTAATAATAGCGTCAACTTTTTCATCCTCCATCACCTTTCTTAAATCATTTTCAATCTTAGGCTGATAATTTATATGTTTGGAAAATGACGAAACTGCCCTTATTCGCTGACTTTTCATAACATCGCACAAATAAACCAACTGTACATTACTTTTTGGTAGTGCAATTGGCTCAAAATATGCACCTAATCTCCTCCCCAAGCCAATAATAGCTATATTCAACCTCTCATTTGATCCAATTATTCTGGCATAGCTTTTCGAACTCATACCCATACCTGCAATAGTAATACCCGCAAATCCAAGGGCCGATTTTTTAATGAAACTTCTTCTGCTTTTTTCCATGGTTTTTTTTTGACATTTTTTTATCAGGTTGTGCTTCTATTCTACAATATGCCTGTCAAGTTACTTCATTTCCCAATAAATTATTTCTGTTTTTAGGTCGGTATTATCTGTCATTTGATTCAGTTTTATTAATAATGTTTCACTACTATCCTATAAAAAGTTGTTTTGTCCCTAACGAGACAAAAGTTCAATTCTCAATTAAGTGTTTTACCGATCTTTAGTCCCTAACGGTACTGTGCCGTCAGGTACAGAATATCGGTAAAGATGAATCGACCCCAATTTTCAGTGTCCTGTAGGGACACCGCAATACGTCTGCATAATAACATCTTATCGAAAAATTTATCGGACAGTAGTGATAATGTTTAAATAATAAAAATAAAAGTTTTTATAATTCATTTAATCTGAATTGTATATAACTCATTTTTTTAAAACTCATTAAACTCAAAGTTAGCAAAATTATGTAAACCTGCATTTGCTCATTAGTTTGGTTTTATCCTATTTTTTATCTTTGATAAAAAATACTATGCAAATTCTAAGGTTAATTTTATTGTGGTTGACTATAATGCTTGTATCATGCCAGCAAAAATATATTTACAGGCTTCAAAGTCACAATTTAATTGGGGTTGATTCGCTTGCAGGGATTGACTCCACGTTGTTAATGTTTATAAAACCATTCAGCGATTCAATATCAGGCGTAATGACCGATGTAATAGGCACAAATCCAAAGACATTAATCCCCCGTAAACCAGAAAGTGAATTAACCAATTTTGTAGCAGATCTGGTTTGGGAGGCCGGAAAATCTTTCTTAAAGGAACATAATATTAGTGGTAGTGAAATTTTGTGTGTCGTAAATATCAAGGGATTCAGGGCCCCTCTGCCTGAAGGTAAAATCACAACCCGAAACATTTTTGAACTTATGCCATTTGAAAACCGTTTGGTTGCAGTAAAAATGAATTCAGAGAACCTGCTAAAACTTTTTGACCATATTGCACAATCGGAAGGTGATGGACTTGCCGGAGCTTCGTTCACAATCAAAAAAAATAAAGCTTTCGATATATTTGTAAATGGTGATTCAATAAATGAAAAAAAACAATATTGGGTAATAACATCTGATTACCTGGCCGATGGCGGCGACAATTATACAATTTTTAGAAGTTCAGACACTCACCTTGTATCAAATGATAAGATCAGGGAACTTATAATTGCCCATATTAAAGAACTTACAAGACAGAATAAAAAAGTTGAACCTGATACTACCGTTAGAATTTCAGTTCAGGAATAAAACAATTAAAACCCAAATATGTTATTTTAATTAAAGAGTTAAAGTATAAAATGCAAAACAGAAGAATATTCATTAAGACAGCATTGACCGGCTCGGCTTTTTTCGCATTACCAATTGGCGTTCATGCCATTTTCGGAGATAAGGAAACAAATATTACGATACTTCATACCAATGATGTTCACAGTCATATTGAACCAATGCCCCTTAACCACGGTCGTTTCCCTGGAATGGGCGGATTTGCACGACGTGGGGCGTTAATAAATAAAATCAGGTCAGAAAACCAACATGTTTTGTTACTTGATTCCGGCGATATTTTTCAGGGAACTCCATATTTTAATTTTTTTGAAGGAAAGTTAGAGCTGCAATTGATGTCTAAAATGGGCTATGATGCAGCAACTTTAGGGAACCACGAGTTTGATAATGGAATTGAAAATTTAAATAAGCAATTACAATTTGCTGATTTTCCTTTTATAAACAGTAATTACAATTTTGGAAGTACAATCCTGGCGTCAAAAATATTGCCCTGGAAAATATTCCGCAAAGGAAGGGTACGAGTTGGCATTATAGGCTTAGGGATTGACCCGGGTGGATTAATTGCTAAATCAAATTTTGAAGGGATTACATACAACCACCCTGCCTCGGTTGGTGATTCAACCGCAAAAATGTTAAAGGAAAAATATAAGTGTAATATAGTTATCGCTTTGTCGCACCTGGGGTTCAAAATGGATTTTGACAGAATTGATGATTTAAAAGTTGCCTCCTCAACACATTATATTGATATAATTTTAGGGGGCCATACCCACACTTTTATGAATGAACCTGTTAAAGTGAATAATGCATCCGGAAATCCGGTTATTATTAACCAAACAGGTCAAAACGGGGTTCGCCTAGGCCGTATAGATTTACAATTTAGTAAAGAGAGGATCAACTTTACAGGCAAACAATACGATATAAAATAGAAATCTACTCAATCGGTAATTGACGCTTAAATACCTCATCCAGCGATATAATTGTTTCGGTCGATGATATCCCTGGAATTGCCTGAAGTTTATCATGCAGTAAACGTTTCAAATGTTCATTACTTTGAGCGTAAATCTTAATAAACACAGCGTACTGCCCTGTGGTGTAATGACATTCAACTATTTGCGGAATCTGCTCAAGCATTTGAGATACTTTATCGAACAAACTTGCTTTCTTAAGAAAGATTCCCATAAAGGCACAAGTGTGATAACCAATTTTAGCCGGATTAATAATAAACTCCGAACCCTTGATAACACCAATATTTAATAATCTTTGTATTCTTTGATGAATTGCCGCCCCTGAAACTTTACATTCACGGGCAACCTCCAGGAACGGGATACGGGCATTTTTAGTTACCAGGGAGAGAATCTTTTTATCCAGGCTATCAATTTGTAAACTAGTTTCCATACTTTCAATGTCAAATGTTAGAGATTGCAACTTTAAATATGTTTTTCAAGCAATTTATTTACGAATTTAAAATAAAATAGCAAAAAAAACAACAAATCAGAAGTTATATTTAAATAATAGTTTTTCAAAAATAAAATATGGTTTTAAATTATTACCTATTTTATTAATCTTATCAGGTTATTTAAGGCAATTCATTTATAACACCTGATAATTAAAAGTTTATTAACCATTAAAATTTAATGAATAAGATTTAATAATAAACGAGGTTAATATAATCAAATAAACTAAACTGATCTACCAATGGAAAGTTTTTGAATATCGTTACCCGATGGTAATTGAAATACACGTAAGCCAAACTCAGGGATTACTGCCAGGATATGGTCAAAAATATCAGCCTGGATTCCTTCATAATTAGCCCATTTCTGATCCCTGCTGAAAACATAAATTTCAATGGGAATTCCTTTTTCAGTGGGTTGCAGGTGCCTAACCAGAAAGCTCATTTCAAGGTTTATCTTTGGATGGTGGGCCAGATAATTCTCTATATATTTTCTGAAAACTCCAATATTTGTCATTCTCCTGCCATTAACCAATATAGTTTCATCAACACCAAGTTTTGAATTATATTCAGCAATTTCCTCCTGCCTTTTTTCAATAAATTCTTTTAAAAGTTGAATTTTTTTGAATTTTTCAATCATTTCGGGTGTAAGAAAGGAAACGGTTTGCATATCAATAAAAATGGATCTTTTTATACGCCTTCCGCCTGATTCTTCCATGCCACGCCAATTCATAAAAGGGCTTGATACCAAGGCGTATGTTGGAATTGTTGTAATAGTCCTGTCCCAGTTTTGAACTTTAACCGTATTAAGGGTTACTTCCAAAACTGTTCCATTGGCATTGTGCGATGGCATTTCGATCCAATCGCCAACTTTTAACATTTTATTGGCTGAAAGTTGAATGCCTGCAACAAAACCTAATATTGTATCCTTAAAAACTAGTAGCAATACAGCCGCTAATGCTCCCAGCCCTGCGAAAATTTTGGTAACCTGAACATCAAAAATTATTGAAATCCCCCAAAGAATCCCAATTAAAATAAACAGGAGTTGTACAAGCTGCATATAGCCCTTAATGGGCCTCTCCCCCGAATATGACAAAGTGTTGTAAACATCTTCCAGTGCCCTTAAAAACGCCTGGAAAGTCAAGAAAAGAACTATTATAATGTAAATTACCGATGCTTTAACCAGAAATCCAAAAAACAACGGATAGGCTTCATAAAACCTGTCATCAAAAAAATATATCACAAGTGCCGGAGCTAGATGTGCAAATCTGTGAAAAACTTTTCTTGAAACAAAAAAATCATCAATTGTTGATTTTGACTTATTTATTACCCTGACAATAAAGCATAACAGTATCTTTCTGAAAATAAAATACAATACTATACTCAATGCTATCAGTACTAAGGAACGAATAGAAAAATCAGCCACTTCATAAGCCCATTCTGGGAAATTCCGTACTTTAAAATATTCAAAAACCCAATCCCTTAAAAATTCAGAGAGTTTCAACATTACATTGCGCATCACTATATTTTTTATTGTTTTTATTAACTTGCAAAGATAGTTCAAACATGTAAAAATGGTAAAATACAGACCGCTTCTTTTATTATTTGTTTTGTTTCTTGTGTCGTTTGAGAATATTAATTTGACAGGTAACAAATATTTTGACTTAAACCATGCCCTCAGGATTAATTTATTATTTAGCGGCGATAGTGAATATCAGTCAATAACAACCAATAAACTTTTTAAGGATAATAAATGGAGCGGTTCCGATAGTCAACTTATTTCACCATTTAACCTAGGAGAATACAGATACTTTATATTAAACATTATTACCGGCGATACAATTTTTTTAAGAGGGTTTTCAACACTTTTTGAAGAATGGAGGACCACAAACGATGCAAAAAAGGGAAGTAAGGAGTTTAGCCATACCCTATTAATGCCATTCCCAAAACAAAATTGTCAACTAATTATTGAAGGTAGAAACAAAAATGGCAGGTTTTACCAACTTCATGATTTATTAATAAATCCAAAAAAAATAGAACCCGTAAATACCGTGCCATTAAACTACTCTGTTAAAACTATTTACGGAGAAAACAATTCTGCATCAAATTTTGATTTACTTTTTATTTCTGAGGGTTATCAACAAAACGAGATGAATATTTTTTTCAATCATGTAAGCAAACTTTCAAAATATTTATTCGCTACAGAACCATTTAAATCAAACAAGAACAATTTTACCATCAGGGCATTAGCAATTCCTTCAACCGAATCAGGCATTTCAGACCCTGTAAATAAGGTTTTCAAAAAAACAATTTTCGGAAGCAGTTTTAATACTTTAGGCGTTGAAAGGTATTTACAAATATCAGATGCCTGGAAAGTTTTTGAAATTGCAGCACTCGCCCCCCACGACCATATAATAATTTTAGCCAATACCAATAAATATGGAGGAGGTGGAATATACAACCATTTTTCTGTTGCGGCTGCTAACAACAAATTATCGGGAAACCTTTTAATTCATGAACTGGGTCATGGTTTGGCCGGACTGGGGGATGAATATTTTGACAGTGAAGTTAGTTACAATGAATATATAAACCTTAAGGCTGAACCCTGGCAACCAAATTTAACTACCATGGTCGACTTTAATAAAAAATGGAAAAAATTAATAAAACCATCAACTCCTGTTCCAACCCCGGTTCGTCCTGCATTTGAACACACCACCGGGGTTTTTGAAGGGGGTGGATACGTATCAAAGGGTGTTTTCAGACCTTCAATTTTCTGCAGGATGCGTAACAGTAATACAGATAATTTTTGCGAAGTTTGTAATCAAACAATTACAATGGTAACAAAATTTTACACCCAATAACTTCATAATATGTTATATACTGCAAATGAAAATCGTTACAGTGAAATGATATATCGCCGGTGCGGCAACAGTGGAATTCAACTTCCTGCTTTATCTCTTGGGCTTTGGCACAATTTCGGTTCGGTTGATAAATATGAAAATATGAAGGATATGCTTAAATTTTCATTCGACCACGGCATAAACCATTTTGACCTTGCCAACAATTATGGTCCGGTTCCGGGATCAGCAGAAGAAAATTTCGGAAAAATTTTGTCAGCCGAATTTAAATCCTACCGCGATGAGTTAATAATATCAACAAAAGCAGGTTATCTTATGTGGCCGGGACCTTATGGTGAATGGGGTTCAAAAAAATACCTTGTGGCCAGTCTTAATCAAAGCCTTAAAAGAATGCGGCTCGATTATGTTGACATTTTTTACAGTCATAGGCCCGACCCCGAAACTCCTCTGGAAGAAACAATGGGGGCCCTAGACCTTTTAGTACGCCAGGGAAAAGCTCTTTATGCAGGTATTTCAAATTATTCAGCTGAACAAACTCAAAAAGCCGTATCAATATTGCGTGAACTTGGTACACCTTGTATCATTCATCAGCCAAAATATAATATTCTTGACAGATGGGTTGAAAATGGACTATTGGATATATTAGGCAAAAGAGGAATCGGATGCATTACATTTTCGCCATTGGCCCAGGGTTTACTTACAAACAGATACCTAACCAATATACCTGATAATTCACGAATTGCAAAGCCTCATGGATTTCTCAAAAAGGAAACTTTAACCGAAAGCCGGCATAATGCAATTATTGAACTAAACAAAATTGCCGGTCAAAGAGGGCAATCATTGGCCCAAATGGCCGTATCATGGCTCCTTAAAGATCCAAGGGTCACCTCTGTTTTGGTTGGCGCAAGTTCAGTTTCCCAAATTGATGATAACCTTAAAGCACTTAAAAATATTAAATTCACATCATCCGAGCTTGAAGAAATTGATAAACTTGCCCTGCCCGTTAAATTAGGATAATTTATCCGGCCCTTATTGTTTTCTTTTCAACCGTAAATAATTTTTTGATTAAGGTCGTATAGCTTGTACCGATACATCGGGGGAACCCGCCCCGAATAACCGGGGCTCCTTTAATCTTAAGTTTTTTGACCTTTTTATGAGGTTCAAAAAACCTATCTTTGCAACTCAAAGAAAAATTTTATGTCCAATATACTTTCAGTTGAAAATTTATCCCACAATTGGGGAGATATAAGGCTTTTTAATGAAATTTCATTTGGTTTGGAGCAGGGGCAAAAAGCTGCATTAATTGCACGTAATGGAACCGGTAAAACAACCCTGCTTAACATTCTGTCAAAGAAAATTCAACCCGATTCAGGTACTTCAACAATCAGAAGTAACATTAAAACATCATATCTTTCACAGGATCCGTTTTTTCCACCTGAACTAACAGTTATTGAAACCATTTTCTCACAGGATAATGAAACAGTCAAATTAGTAAAGGAATACGAAATAGCCCTATCCCAAAACAACCAAACAAAGATAAATTCGTTAATAGAGAAAATGGACCAGCTAAATGCCTGGGATTATGAAAATAGGGCAAAACAAATCCTTTTTCAACTGAAAATAACAAATCTGCAACAACCCGTGTTACAATTATCTGGTGGTCAGATTAAACGAATAGCCCTGGCTGCAGCCTTAATTTCTCAACCCGATTTCCTAATCCTGGACGAACCTACCAACCACCTGGACCTGGATATGATAAACTGGCTTGAAGATTACCTGGGCCGTAATAAGGCTACTTTATTAATGGTAACCCATGACCGTTTTTTTCTCGACCGGGTTTGTAATATAATATTTGAGCTTGATAATGAAGAGCTTTATACCTATCAGGAAAACTATTCTTACTTTTTAAATAAAAGAGATGAACGTCTTATTCAAAGAAATAAGGAAATAGAAAAAGCCCGTAATTTGTTGAAAAAGGAACAGGACTGGATGAACCGTATGCCACAGGCCAGGGGTACCAAAGCCAAATACCGTATTGATGCTTTTTATGAACTGAAAGAAACTGCAAGCCAAAGCACTGCCCAAAATGAACTTTCCTTAGGTATTAAATCCAATAGACTTGGCCAAAAAGTTGTGAACCTCGAAAATATTTCAAAATCATTTGGCGAATTGAATCTGCTGAATGACTTCTCCTATTCATTTTTAAAAGGTGATAAAATTGGAATAATAGGGAAAAATGGTACAGGAAAAAGCACCCTTCTTAACATTTTAACAGGCCGAATTAAGCCTGATAATGGTTCAGTTGAAACCGGTGAAACTGTAAAATTCGGTTATTACAGGCAGGAAGGTATCAAAATAGATGAATCAAAAAGATTAATTGATGTAATCTCTGAAATTTCAGAAATAATTGATTGCGGAAACGGAAAAAGTATGAATGCGGGTCAATATCTCAGGTATTTTCTTTTCCCAAATGAAATGCATTATGTTTATGTTAATAAGTTAAGTGGCGGAGAAAAAAAACGACTCTATTTGATGACTGTTTTAATGAAGAACCCTAATTTTCTTATTCTTGATGAACCAACAAACGACCTTGATATACAAACCCTTAATGTTCTTGAAGATTTTCTGGTTTCATTCCCTGGTTGCGTTTTAATTGTATCGCACGACCGTTTTTTCCTTGATAAAGTGGTTGATACCCTGTTTGTTTTTGAAGAAAATGGAAAAATAAAACATTTTCCGGGTAACTATTCAGGATATTATCAATTCATAAAACAAAATACATCTGAAATACCTGAAAAACAGGCAAAGGAAGAAAAAATTATCAGTAAAACCGAGGCAAAACCCCTTAAAAGAAAACTAACCTTTAAAGAAAACCAGGAATTACAGCAATTGGAAGAGAAAATTAAACAATTGGAAAATAAAAAACATGAACTTGAAAATAAACTCAATACCGGCTCACTTCATTCCGATGAATTAATAGTTGTTTCAACCCAATTGGGTAATTTATTAAGCGAAATTGAAGATTGTGAATTAAGATGGTTGGAACTTAGTGACCTTGCATAATATATTTTATTATATTTCAAAACACAACAATACATGACAAATGTTATCCAGTAGCAAAAACATTAAAACGTTACTTATAAATTGTAATTTAAAATCGGTTTTTAATTAACCTTTTAAAAAAAATTGTGTACGATTGTTATATTTTTATAAATACCATTGTTGATTTAAAATTTTATGCCTATTTTTGCAAGCACTATATTAAAATCAGGATGAAGAGCTATTCTTATTTTTATTATTTCTTTTTTTTCTTTTTTGGGGGTAAAAACCAAAAAGGGGTGGATTCTTTCAATCCAAAAGGACAAATAAAATAGGAGTTTAAAATAAATTCAAAGTCCCGCCCCAATAAAGGCGGGGCTTTTTTTTTAATGTTTTTACCATTAAATAAAAACCTTTATAATGGATTCTGAAATAAAACATGTTGCAATTCAGGGCTGGCCAGGAGCTAATCATGATATAGCTGCCAGAGCATTTTTCAAGGATAACCCCCTAAATATTGTTCCCTGCCTTACATTTAAGGAGCTATTTGAAAAAGTAACAGCAAATCAAAACCTAATGGGCATAGTGGCAATTGAAAACACTTTGGTGGGTAGCCTCTTATCAAACTACACCTTGCTAAAATCATCGGGTTTGGCAGTACTGGGAGAGCATAAGCTGAGAATAAAACACCAATTGATGGCCTTACCAGCACAAAGGGTTGAAGATATTAAAGAAGTTCATTCGCACCCAATGGCCATTGCACAATGTGAACAGTTTTTTGAGCAACATCCTGGCATTCGTCTTATCGAAAGTGAAGATACTGCATTAAGTGCAAAACGAATTTCCGATGAAAAATTAATTGGAGTGGCAGCTATAGCATCATCATTGTCGGCCAGGCTTTACAACCTTGATATTCTTGCCCATGATATTGAAACAAACAAACGTAATTATACCCGCTTTTTAATTGTAGGCCATCTTAATAAAGCGAAATTTACCGAAATGTTAAAAGAAAAACGTATAAATAAAGCATCCCTTGTTTTTTCATTACCACATGAAGAGGGAAGCCTCTCAAAAGTTCTTACTATCCTTGCATTTTACAGTATTAACCTTTCCAAAATACAATCATTACCGGTAGTTGGCCAGGAATGGAATTATCTTTTTTATATCGATGTAATTTTTAATGATTATATGAGGTATAACCAATCGTTGGACGCAATTCGCCCATTATGCCAAAAACTAAGGGTACTGGGTGAATACGAGGAAGCTCAGACCCTATACGAAACAAATGGGAAAGGATTAGTGAAAATTGCAAAAAATAATCAAAAACAAATAACCCAAAAGTCATGATTCAACCGGCTAATCGTATTGGTAATGTTGAGGAATATTACTTCTCAATTAAACTCAAGGAAATTGATAAAATGAGAAGTGAGGGGAAAAATGTAATTAATCTGGGTATTGGAAACCCCGACCAACCACCTGCGAATAAAGTTATTGATAAACTTAAAACATCATCCTTAAATCAAAAAAATCATGGATATCAAAGTTATATTGGTATCCCGGAGCTAAGACAAGGATTTGCTGACTGGTATAAAAAGTATTTCAATGTTACTCTAAATCCGGTAAATGAAATTTTACCGTTAATGGGCTCCAAGGAGGGAATAATGCACATATCAATGGCATTTTTAAACCCCGGCGATGAAGTTTTAGTCCCAAACCCGGGTTACCCAACTTATGCATCAGTAACAAAATTGGTAGGCGCAACCCCAAGATATTACGGTTTAAAAGAAGAAAACAACTGGCAACCCGATTTATTATCAATCGAAAAACATGATTTATCCAAGGTAAAACTTTTATGGGTTAATTACCCAAATATGCCAACCGGGGCAAAAGCCGATATTGAAATTTTAAGGAAAATAATCGCATTTGGCAAAAAACATAACATATTGGTTTGTAACGACAACCCATACAGCTTTATACTCAATTCAGAACCATTAAGTATTTTATATATTGATGGGGCAAAAGAAACGGCCATTGAAATAAATTCCCTAAGTAAATCTCATAATATGGCAGGTTGGAGAGTTGGTATGGTTGCATCAAACCCCGATTTTATTAACTATATCCTTAGGGTAAAAAGCAATATGGACTCGGGAATGTTCAGACCATTGCAGGAAGCTGCTTCTGAAGCCCTTAATCTTGATTCTGATTGGTACCAACAGGTAAACGAAACTTATAAAATTAGAAGGGGGTTGGCATGGGAACTTATGGATATTCTTAATTGTTACTACGATAAAAACCAGGTTGGGATGTTTATTTGGGGTAAAGTTCCCGAAAATGTGTTAAATGGCCAGGCAATGTCGGATAAAATTTTATACAATGCCAACGTTTTTATTACTCCTGGAATTATTTTTGGCAGTAACGGTGAAAAATACATCCGCATTTCTTTATGCACTCCGCCTGAGGTAATAATGGAAGCAATTGAGAGGATAAGAAATTTAATTACTAAATAAAAGAGAAAAAAATAAAATACCATTATATGACAAAATTGGAAATTGAACCAATATGCCTGCCGGGTCTTAACATCAAAAGACCAATTGTTATATCAGGGCCTTGCAGTGCCGAAACTGAGGAACAAACCCTGGCAACAGCCAAACAACTTTCAGAACTTGGCTTTAAAATATTCAGGGCCGGAATTTGGAAACCTCGTACCCGTCCCGGCGCCTTTGAAGGAGTTGGAACACTGGGACTCCCCTGGTTAAAAAAAGTAAAGGAAGAAACCGGAATGTTTGTCAGTATTGAAGTTGCAACCGGTCACCATGTTTATGAAGCTCTTAAACACGGAATTGATATGTTATGGGTTGGCGCCCGAACATCAGCAAACCCTTTTGCAGTACAAGAGGTTGCAGATGCACTAAAAGGTGCAAATATTCCTGTATTGGTAAAGAATCCCGTAAATCCCGACCTTGAACTTTGGATAGGGGCCCTCGAACGGATCAATAATGCAGGGATTAAACAAATTGCCGCAATCCATCGCGGTTTTAGCACTTATGACCGTTCTGAATTTCGCAATCATCCGCAATGGCAAATACCCATTGAACTCCATCGACGTATCCCTGAATTGCCAATTATTACAGATCCCAGCCACATAGCCGGAAAACGTGATTTATTGGTATCAATATGCCAGGAAGCTATGGACCTTAACTTCGACGGTTTTATAATTGAATCACACATATGCCCTGAAAAGGCATGGAGCGATGCATCCCAGCAAATAACACCAAACAAGTTGAAGGAAATTATTGACGGCCTGGTGCTCAGAAGCCCTAAAATTGGCGATACACCACGCAATGAACTTGATGAACTCCGTAGGCAAATTGATACCCTCGACAATCAACTCCTCGATATTCTCAAAGAAAGGATGAAAATTTCAGAGGCAATCGGTAAATACAAATTCGAAAACAATATAACAATTCTGCAATCCAGGAGATATGATGAAATAATGAATGACAGAAATCAAAGGGCCGTTAATCGCGGTTTAAATACCGAATTTACCACAAAGATATTCGAATCAATACATGAAGAATCTATTAATTGTCAAAGTATGATTATGAACAAGGCCTTAAAAGAAAAATCAGGCCAACAGCAGGTACAAGAATAAAATAATGGCTTATTATCTGTTTACATAAAAAATTTGAAACAAATATTAATTAATGAAAAATACTGATAATGGTTGAAAATTCGACAACATAAAAATTTTATATAGAAGATCAATAATTATTTAATTAAAATACACCCTATAAGAACAACCGGTTTTCAATAACGCGATTTTCCCCATTTTTAGGGAAATAAGAGTGAAAATGGCAAACTTTGGAATTTATACGGGTTTAAGAAATAAATTTTTTACTTATCAAACGAGCCTAATTCGTTAATCACAACTTGTCCCAACTTTTTGGGAAACACAAATGAATCGAAGATCGACAAAGTCAAAATAGCAAAGATGGAGTTCTCCCGTAGTAACGGGAAAAGCTATCCGGGCTTAAACTAAAAATTATTTACTAATGAAAATTTGCATTTTGGGAGCTGGCAAAATGGGTACTTGGTTAACCGATGCTTTATGCTTACAACACGATGTTGCCATTTTTGACAAAGATTATGAAAGGCTACGGTATGTATTTAATACCCAAAGACTAACATCATTTGAAGAAATAAAGGACTTTGAACCTGAATT
Organism: Marinilabiliaceae bacterium; assembly: GCA_037439945.1. Taxonomy (GTDB): domain Bacteria; phylum Bacteroidota; class Bacteroidia; order Bacteroidales; family Marinilabiliaceae; genus CALEUX01. The sequence continues at coordinate 8,694 of JBBIVA010000038.1, read as the reverse complement.
ATTAATTAATGCCGTTAATCTTAAATATACTTTGGAAGTATTTAAGGATATTCTGCCATATTTACCCGATTCTTGTATTTTATCAGATATTGCCTCGGTAAAAACAGGATTCTTGGATTTTTATAAAGAAACAGGCCGGAGGTTTGTTTCCACACACCCAATGTTTGGCCCTACTTTTGCCAGTCTGAAGGACCTTAGCCAGCACCATGCTATAATTATTTCCCAGTCAGACCATTTAGGAAAGGCTTTTTTTAAAGATTTTTTCGGTTCGCTTGGTCTGAATATTCACCAGTATAGTTTTGAAGAACATGATGAGACTATAGCCTATTCCTTATCAATACCCTTTTCATCAACGTTGGTATTTGCAGCATGTATGAAAAAACAGGATGCACCCGGAACAACTTTTCGTAAACATATGGATATAGCAAAGGGCTTGCTATCGGAAGATGATTACCTTCTTACTGAAATTTTATTTAATCCACATACAATTGGACAGGTTGAACAAATACGCAAAGAATTAAAAAGTTTAATTGAATTAATTTCAAAACGCGACACAGAAGGAATGAAACAGTTCCTTTCCAAAGTAAGGAATAACCTGTCGTAATTTCAGTATAAATATTATTTCATTAATTTTTTTGTAAATCAATACTTACCTCCATAACCCTTAGGGTTCTGGGGGTAATTTTAAACCTGTTATCCAATCGTTTGCCCATAACCCAGATAACATCACCGTTTGAAATTAATAACCAGGTTCTCTCCTTTTCAATTAATGAATATTTTTCATCAATAAAAAAATCACTTATTTTTTTAAACTTACTCATCCCGAGTGGTTGAAAATGATCACCGGCATTCCACTTACGCAATTCAAGCGGAAAATCAATTTTATCAGCATCCAAATGAGCAATATTGGGATTTTTCGAATATTTAAAATCAGGTTCTTTATTAAAAACACTGATTTTAATTTCAACCGGGTTTTCTATTAATTTACACCCTGCTTCTATATAATAAATGTCACGTGGTTCGGTTCCCTTTTTTACCAGTATAAGGTTGAACCGGTCGCGTATTAATCTGTATTCATCTGAAAAATATTGTTTACCGGGTATTCCGCCCAAACCATCAATAATTTGGCCAATTACATCACTGTTAAATCCGTATGGTCTTAATAATTCAAATAGAATACTTTTTCGTCCGGTTTGCCCCTTTAATGCAGTAACCGGAATAAGTACCAAACCTTCCTCTTCGGCAACAAACTGGTTTTTAAAATTTTCAGTATTCACCGATAAAAATTCATACGCCTCTGCCAAAAACTCCATGTTCAATTGCATGGTATTAAAAAAAGAAGTGTTTATCTGGGCAAATAATGGTATTACCTTATGTCGTATTTTATTTCTTATTATTCCGGTATCACTATTTGATGAGTCGGTCCTATAAAATAAATGCATTGATTTGCAATACGACAAAATCTCTGTCTTTTTAGCAAAAAGCAAAGGACGAATAATTTTATCCCTTCTCCATGAAATTCCTTTTAAACCCTTTAAACCTGTTCCCCGGGTCAGGTTAAGAAAAAAAGTTTCAACTGCATCATCCCCGTTATGGCCTGTAGCAATATAAGTGAGGTTATCTTTTCCCAATAATTCATTAAACCAATTATATCTGAGCTCCCTTGCTGCCATTTCAATCGATTTTTTATTTTTTGCAGCATAACCCAATGTATCGAACTTTTTAATACGGACTTCAATTTTTCTTTTTTCGCAAAAGTCTTTAACAAATAACTCATCTTCATCAGATTCAGAATTCCTTAATAAAAAGTTGCAGTGGGCAACCACAATTTTGTGCCCGGTTTCTAAAAACAGGTGCAATAATGCCATAGAATCAGCCCCGCCGCTAACTGCTACTAAAATATTATCTTCCGGTTTAACTAAACATTTCTCAACAACCGACCGGGCAAACCGTTCTTTAAAAAGGCCTGTTTCCTTGTCCGACATTTTTCTATTCATCATTGGTTTAATAACTTCATCATAACATTTGCTTTAAGAAGGCATTCATTGTACTCGTTTTCGGGTAAAGATTCATATGTAATGGCACTGCCAACCCAAAATGATGCCGTTTTTGATTTACTATTGTAAAACAATGACCTAATAACTACATTAAAATCAAAATCACGTTCGGGGGTTATATATCCTATTGCACCTGAATACAAACCCCTGGCCCCCGTTTCAAATACATCTATTATTTCCAGCGCCCTTTGTTTGGGGGCTCCGGTCATTGAGCCCATCGGGAAACTGCACCTTAACGGTTCTGCCCATTTTGTACCATTTTTAATTTCGCATGATATGGTTGAAACCATTTGATATACACCCGGGAATGGGTAAATCCCGCACAGCTCCTCTACCTTTACTGAACCGGCCTTTGCTACTTTTGATAAATCGTTGCGAACCAAATCAGTAATCATTATATTTTCAGATTGCTCTTTTGTAGAGTTCTTAAGAATTGTTTCTCCTTCATTTTCAAAAAAATCATTACTTTCTCTTTTTGATGTTCCCTTCATTGGCATTGATAAAAGTCTGTTTCCATCCTTTTTTAAGTAACGTTCCGGTGATGCACAAAGTACAAATTGGTTACCTTTTTTTATAAATGCCGAAAATGGCATAGGTGACAACTCCATCATATTTGAAAATAAATCCTGGGCTTTACTTGTTAAATTTTCGGCAACAAATTCAATACAATAATTAATTTCATAAATATCACCTCTTAATATATGTTCCTTAATTCCTTTTACTGCATTAAAATAATCTTCTTTTTCAACTTTATTAATAACCCTGGCCTTTGAAATAACTTTGCAATCATTTTGAATATCAACCTTTATTATTTGTTCAATTACTTTAGAGGCAGTTTCATTATTATCATAATCAGGATCATAACCCAAAAATGCTGACCCGTTATCGATTTTAATTACATATTGTGGCCTGAAAAAATGTAACGGTTCAAAATTAACTGTTGCCTTAATATCATCTTTTTCAGGTAAATTAAACAATTCTGATTTAACATTATAAGAAATATATCCAAAGTACCAGTCATCCCTGTTAATCTCAGATTCAAGGTTACATATTGAACAATTTACCTGGTTTAAACCACCAAAACCCGCCAGAATTTTGAATTTCCCAAATCGGGCATACATTCCCGATGGGAAATTATACCTGTCTGTTAAAATAAATGCATTATCAAACCTATCTGCCAGGAAAGTTAATTGCTTCTCTACTTTATCAAAATCATCAAATAAAAAGGATATCCATTTTCGCATACTGCAAAGTTAATCTCTGATTGAACATGAACCAATTTTAAAGGTTTGAAGATTTTCTGGTGGTTTTTATTTTATTTTTTAAAAAAAAAGCGCCTAAAAACGGCGCTTATAAAAACTAATATCATAATTGTTACAGGCTGTTTATGCCTAAATTGGTATTAATTTTTTGAAAAAGTACTAATTCTGGCTTAAAAACCGGGCAATACCTTCAGGTGTGGCTTTTAAACCAATTGAACCTTTTTGCCAACCGGCAGGGCATACATCCCCGTTTTCTTCAAAAAATTGAAGGGCATCTACCATCCTTAATGTTTCATCAATACTTCTGCCAAGTGGCATATCATTAACAACCTGGTGGCGAACTATTCCATTTTTATCAATTAAAAATAAACCTCTGTAAGCCATTGGAGTTCCGGTAAAATACAAATTACCTTCATCATTGTAATCATAATCCCCTGCCAAAACATCGTAATTTTTTGAAATAGTCAAACCATTGTCAGCCACCAGGGGATATTTAACCCCTTTTATGCCACCTTCCCTTCTCTCTGTTTGAAGCCATTTCCAGTGTGAAAACTCAGAATCTGTTGAAACACCTACAATTGCCACATTCCTTGAGTTAAAATCCTCAATTTTGTCCTGAAATGCTATTATTTCAGTCGGACAAACAAATGTAAAATCAGCCGGGTAAAAAAATAAAACAACGTATTGATTTCCTATGAACTTGTCAAGTGAAAAGTCATCTACTATTTCATTCCCGTTTATAACAGCTTTGGCCAAAAATGCAGGTGCTTTCTTTCCTATAAGAACAGACATAATAAATAAATTTTAGTTAATAATAAAAAGTATATTGTTGCATTAAATCTTTTAAAACAAATGTTATCCGGTGCAAAGTAAACAATTATACATAATAATAAAGGGTATTTAGGTATTTATTTGCCTGTTTAATTTTATTTAACACTACAACCTCGGTTTATTTCAAAATATTATTATAATAAATAAAAAAGCGGGATTAATTTATGCTTTGAATGTTGAATGAAATATGGGTAATAACTTAACAGTATTTACAATAACATCAACGGCCTTTTCCATGCTCTGCACCGGGATAAACTCATACCTGCCATGAAAATTATGGCCACCTGAAAAAATATTTGGTGTAGGTAATCCCATAAATGACAATCTTGCCCCATCGGTACCTCCCCTAATTGGGCGTATAATTGGATTAACTCCGGCTTTATCCATAGCAGCTTTGGCAAGTTCCACTATATACATTACAGGCTCAATTTTCTCGCGCATATTGTAATATTGATCATTCATTTCCAGTACTGCAGTACCATGGCCAAATAGTGAATTTATTTTTTCAACAAAACCTTCCATTTCAAGTTTTCTATTTAAAAATCTTTCCTGGTCAAAATCCCTTATAATAAACTGTAATTCTGTTTGTTCAACATTACCGTTAAAGGAAATAAGGTGAAAGAACCCTTCAAGCCCCTTTGTTTGCTCAGGTGATTCCACCGCAGGAAACATCCTGATAAAATGGTTGGCAATTTTTATAGAATTCTTCATCTTGTTAAAAGCATAACCGGGATGTACATTCCGTCCATTTATTATTACCTTAGCAAAGGCAGCATTAAAATTTTCAAATTGCAGCTCACCAATTTCACCGCCATCAATGGTAAAGGCAAAGTCAGCACCAAATTCTTTCACATTAAAATTATCGGCTCCCTGCCCTATTTCTTCATCAGGAGTAAAACAAATTCTTATTCTGCCATGCCTTATCTCCGGATTTTGGATTAGAAACTCCATTGCTGTAACAATTTCTGCAATTCCTGCCTTATCATCAGCGCCAAGCAGGGTTGTCCCATCCGAAGTAATTAAATCATCCCCTTTATATAATAGAAGTTCAGGGAATTCATCAGGTTTTAATACTATTCGTTCCTGTTCATTTAATACTAATTCTTTACCATTATAATTTTCGAAAATTTTAGGACTTACCTGCTTACCAGTAAAATCGGGACTGGTATCCATATGGGCCAGGAAACCAATAACGGGAATATCATCCGGTATGTTGGCTGGAACAGTGGCTGTAAGATACCCGTTTGAATCTACGCTAACATCAGAAATACCAATTCTTTTTAGTTCCTCAGCCAAAAAATAGGCAAACACCTTTTGGCCGGGAGTACTGGGGGTTAATCCGGTATTTGGATCCGATTGAGTATCAAAAGATACATATTTCAAAAAACGCTCAACTAAAACGCTCATTTTTACCTATTTAGTTCATCCTTTTCAGTCTGATAAACAACATCCGATTATAATCACCTGATTATGTGGCGTTATTGGTTAACATCATCAGAATTAAAAACAAAACCAAGTCTTTTGCCTGTTCTCATCCTGGATTTAATAATCTCCTCATTCATCTGGGCCATCGAAATAATTTTCATATTATCATAGGGTGGCACAAGTAAATCAAATTCAAGTGAGTAAAGCATTGCTGTTTCAACAATTTTAAACCAAAAATCCTTATTTATTACCGACTCGGAAAATCCACTTACTCCCATTGAACGTTGACGTTTGCCTTCAACAAAAAAATGGCGCTCTCCATTAATAAATACCCTTGCAACCAGGTACCCAAGATCGTCAAGTCTGTTATATCGGAATGAGTCGGCCAGAAAGTTGTAAATATTAATAACACCGCAATAAGTGCGGGCAACATTTTCTTTTATATAGGGTAACTCCCAAACTTTATGGTCCCTATCGAACTGGAAAGCATTAGTATGCATATTAAAAATTAATACATCACCAGCTACTTTAAGTTTGGCAACAAAATGTCCCATATCGGCAAATTCCAGTCGTAACCGCTCGTCGCTATCTACTATTTGCGGATTAAATACCTCAGGAATCTGAACCAATACATCTTTCAACTCACTAAAAGCAAACTTGGTAACATCAAAAACTTTCTGTTTTAATAACGCCCTTGTTTTTAATTGTCTAACTATAAGATCCTTAGGGGAGTTCTTCATAAAAATAAAATTTTGGCTTTCCGCTAATTTAAATAATTTCGATAAACAATTATTAAATAAAACACCAAACCTCTTTATATTTTAAGTTAAAAAGAGATTTGGTGTATTTAAAATATTTAAAGGATAAAATCCTTTCCTGAATATCAATTATACCGTTTCAATAAACACACTAGTATGCACGGGCAAACAAAACCCTTTTGTTTGAAGGTTTACCGGTAACCATGCACTTTCCGTTCTCCGTATTTGAATCAAGGGGAATGCATCTTATAGTGGCTTTGGTTTCTTCTTTTATTTTTGCTTCAGTCTCAGCTGATCCATCCCAATGACATAAAAAGAATCCGCCTTTTTCGTCCAATAACTGTTTAAATTCATTATAATCGTCCACTTTGGTGGTTTTTTCTTCTCTGAAATTCAATGCTTTGGTGAAAATATTATCCTGAATTTTGTCCAACAGGCCCAAAACATAATTTTCAATTCCATCAACAGGTTGAATTGATTTCTCCAATGTATCCCTACGGGCAACTTCAACAGTTCCATTTTGCAAATCCCTTGGTCCGAGAGCCAATCTTACAGGAACTCCCTTTAATTCATATTCAGCAAATTTCCAGCCCGGTTTACGCTTATCATCGTCATCATATTTAACCGACACACCACGTATTTTAAGCTTTTCAACCACAACTTTAATAACTTCAGAAATTTGCTGAAGTTCCTCCATTTTTTTATAAATAGGTACTATTACAACCTGAATTGGAGCTAATTTAGGAGGTAAAACCAGTCCGTTATCATCGGAATGGCACATAACAAGCGCCCCCATTAACCTGGTTGAAACGCCCCATGATGTTGCCCAAACGTGTTCAATTTTTCCATCCTGGTTAGTAAAAGTTACATCAAAGGCTTTGGCAAAATTCTGGCCCAAAAAGTGTGATGTCCCTGATTGAAGAGCTTTACCATCCTGCATTAAGGCTTCAATTGTTAAAGTTTCAAGGGCCCCTGCAAAACGCTCGTTTTCAGTTTTGTATCCTTTTATAACAGGCATAGCCATAAATTTTTCCGCGAAACTTGCGTAAACACCGAGCATGGTTTCAGTTTCCTGAATGGCTTCCTGCTGTGTTGCATGTGCGGTATGCCCCTCCTGCCACAAAAACTCAGCAGTCCTTAAAAATAACCTTGTACGCATTTCCCACCTTACAACATTGGCCCATTGGTTTATTAAAAGGGGTAAATCCCTGTATGATTGTATCCAGTTTTTATATGTACTCCAAATAATAGTTTCAGATGTGGGCCTCACAATTAATTCCTCTTCAAGTTTGGCTTCAGGATCAACTATTACCCCTTTACCATCGGGGCTGTTTTTTAACCTGTAATGAGTTACTACTGCACATTCCTTTGCAAACCCTTCAACATGAGCAGCTTCTTTGCTTAAATAAGATTTAGGAATAAATAATGGGAAGTAAGCATTAACATGTCCGGTTTCTTTAAACATGTCATCCAATACGCGTTGCATTTTTTCCCAAATGGCATAACCATAGGGTTTAATAACCATACACCCGCGTACAGCTGAATTCTCAGCCAAATCAGCTCTTAAAACGATATCGTTATACCATTGGGCATAGTTTTCTGCCCTGGTAGTAATTTCTTTTGCCATATTTATTCCGCTTTTCCTAAAATTTTAAAAACACAAAAGTAAAAATAAATACCCAATCAGCAATTAATCAAAATCCCTTTATATGTAATAAACACATCATTACGATGGTAAAAAATAATTTACTAAAAAACAGTTTATTAAACCGGACGGCCTCTCGTTATCTCCTACACTACCAGGCTTAGCTTAAACTGATTATACTGGTACAAATAATTAATTTTTCATAGAAGAAATACCTTCTTAAATAAATCATACCCAGATCTTCGATAATCTTTAAATAATCTGTTTTCAAAATCACTAAAGCCCTGTAAAAATAATACTTACATTATAGGGGCTTGGTTTAATGGGTATTAATTTACTAACTGGCTTTTATTTTTAAAGTTTATTGTTTTTGGTATTAAATGGAGGTAAAAACTTTAACATAATCCTGGCCAATATTCTATTTTCACGGAAAGTATGAACTATTTCAATTCGTAATGAGTTTAATCAAAAAAATAATTCAACCCGGATTAGTCATTAGAAAGGCAATGAACTAATGACTTAGCCGGGATTAACCCTACCGAATAGTCGGTACAGGCTGCTTTAGAAAAACTTAATTTGTAAGCATTTCTGATTACAAATTTTTAGTTTTTCTTTAGCGATTTGTCAAAATAGAAGGCATGTAATCAATAACTTAATACTATTAATTTCTAATTACGGTCATTAGAAAAAATGGCTAAAAACAAATTTGGGTTTAA
>JBBIVA010000037.1:0-28361 GCA_037439945.1 Marinilabiliaceae bacterium | reverse complement strand
TTACATGCCTTCTATTTTGACAAATCGCTAAAGAAAAACTAAAAATTTGTAATCATAAATGCTTACAAATTAAGTTTTTCTAAAGCAGCCTGTACCGACTATTTGGTAGGGTTAATCCCGGCTAAGTCATTAGTTCATTGCCATTCTAATGACTAATCCGGGTTTAAACAAACCGGTAAAAATCATTGATTTCTGTAAAAGGGCTTTGTTGCAAAATTCTAATGAATTACTTATGCTGGCAAGTACAATCTTATCACTTTATAGGCAATTTTTAGCATTTGTTAACTTTTGCAGTTAAACATTGACATCAACTACAAATGTTTTTTTAAGGTTATTATGTGATAATTAAAAGGGGATTAATTACGGTAAAAATTTATCTATAAACCCAAATTATCCCATTTAAATCACATAGTTCGGCTCATACTTCGCATCCTATTGATTAATTTGGGATAAAAGGTCACTTAATTTTTGAACTGATTGCTTCAAGGTATTAAATTCTGCAAGGCCTGTTTTTTTAATTAATAAGGCTTCGTTCTTGCTTAGTTCTTTATTTATTTTTTTCGATAGTAAAACTCCTGAATTTGTAAGAGTTAATTTAATGGAACGGCGATCGTTTTCGTCAATAGTTCTTTCCAACAGGTTTTTTTTAACCAGGTTATCAATTACCCTGCTTATTCTGGATAAAGAAATACCCATTCCCTTTGCCATTATGCAACTATTTATGCCATCACACTTCTTAAGTGAAATAAAAAATGAGTATTCCGATTCGTTGAGTTTATATTTTTTCATTAAATACTGGTCATATATCTCGCATTTCTCCCTTAAGGGGCCCAGTAAATCAAAAATATTATCATTCATAACACGCATAATATCAGAAAAGTAAAAAATATTTTTTTAAAAACTACAAATCTAACATTGTATATATGTAAATATTGCTACATTTGCACATGTAAATATATGCGAATAGCAAATAATGTTAGTAACAAAAATAAACAATTTAAATTTATGATTATGAAAAAGAATTTATTAATCGGGATTGGAAGTTTTATTGGAGGGTTATTATTAATGGGTGTTATTATTTACAAAAGTGCCCCATCGCTTATGATGATGGAAGATGAAAGTAAATACACTTTTGATAAAACCGTTGAACAGTTTGAAGCAGAGGTAAAAGCTGCCAACTGGAAGGTAGCAGGAATTCATGATATGCAAAAGGTTTTGGAGGGGTTTGGTCATAATGTACGAGCAGTAAAAATATACGAGTTGTGTTCATCTAAGTATTCGGCAGTGATTTTAGAAAAAGATGATGAGCGTATTGTGTCACCTTTAATGCCTTGCAGGGTTGCAATATATGAAAAATCAAACGGAAAAACATATATAACCCGTATGAATTCAACATTAATGGCAAAACCATTTGGTGGTTTAATTGATGAGGTAATGCAAAAAGCAGCAGGGGAAACTGAAGTTTTTATTACAAAATTATTGAAATAGCTACCATTTAAAAGGGCGTCTATGGATTAATAAATTTTTATCTGCGTAGGACTTTGGGAATGTAACAACCGTGTTCATTCAATCGACGACACAACAGCAAATAGTACATCAAGGTGTTCCCCCGATGTATCAGTTAAGGCTATCCGGTTTTTAAAACAAGTTTAATTATGATAGAACACCATGTTTGAAATTTTGGTTCCGTTAGTCTCCAAGTAAATGGTATTACAAGAAAAAAAGACAGGTGTTGTGTTTTGTAAATCGGACCTTTTGCTGAGAAAATAATTTTTTAATAGAGAGGGATAGTTTGCCCTCTCTATTTATAAATGGTTTCAACCTATATTATGATTTCCCCTGATGAAAAGTTGTTCAACTCAACTTATTCCATTCAATATACTATTGTCATTATTTTATTGCCAACCAATTAACTGATGTATTAATCCCGGCTAAGTCATTAGTTCATTGCCTTTCTGATGACTAATCCGGGTTAAATATTTAATTATTGAAAATTTGAATATATGAAGCTCAAAAAAAATTTGTTTACCGGTATTTTTTTATTAATTACCGGCCATTTTGCATTTGGTCAGTTTACCGTAAACGGAGAATTCAGGTCCAGGGGCGAATTACGCCATGGTTACTCAAAATTACCGGTAGATGATTCTGAAGCCGCATTCTTTGTGAGTCAGCGCAGTCGTATATCATTTGGCTTTACAAATTATTTGTTCAAAACTAAATTAACCCTTCAAAACATAAATGTTTGGGGTGATGATAATATTTATACCGGTACAGGAGCATTTGGAAGTACAAATGGTGTAGATGTATATGAATCGTGGCTTGAATTGAAAACTTCGCCAACATCAGTAATCAGAATAGGACGGCAGGAACTGGCTTATGATGATCAAAGAATTTTAAGTACCCGGGACTGGACCCAAAGCGGATTAACCTATGATGCCCTTGTTTTTAAAAAGCAAGGCAATTCATGGGGTCTTGATATTGGATTATCGCTAAATAACAAGTTGGAGAATACTTTTGGGAATGATTTCTACACTGATAAAAACAGGATAAAAACCTTGAATTTTGCCCATTTTGACAAAAAGGTAAATGAAAAATTCAAAGTATCACTAATAGCCCTTGGAACAGGTTACCAAAAAGAAGGTACTACATCTACCATATATATGACAGGTACCTATGGAACAAACCTTAATTACAACTTTGGTAGTGTAACACTTTATCCCAGAATATATTATCAAAATGGAAAAAATAAAAAAGGAGAGGAAATTTCTGCCTACTACACTGGTGTTGATTTGTCTGCTTCGCCTGGTGATAATTTTATGATTACTGCCGGTGTGGATTATTTTTCGGGGCACGATGCAAGCAATAGTGATACGGATTATATGTCAAAGGACCATACTTTTGATTTAATGTACGGAGCCCGTTATAAATTTTACGGCAATATGAACCAGTTTGTATTTTCAGGTGAACCTATTGATAATGGTGGTTTAAGTGATATTTACCTGAAATTTAAATATTCAACCGGAACCAGGGGGACTTTCCTATTAGACTATCATTACTTCAGGTTAACATCCAATTATGCTGATCCGACCTATACAAGTGGTTTTAGAGCTTTGAATAAAAGTTTGGGAAGCGAATTTGATATAATATATTCTCATGAATTGTTTAAAGGGGCATCAATTAAAACGGGGTTTTCATTTTTTTTACCATCTGAATCTCTGGAAATACTTAAAGGGGTTGGAGCAGGGAATAGCTCCGGCTCCTATTGGGGATGGATAATGGTTACAATTAAACCGGGCTTCTTTAATTCAAAAGGTGTGTAATAATTTGGTAAACTAAAAAGGAACCCCGACAATGGGATTCCTTTTTAGTTTAACCACCATATCAAGTTTTAAGGAATGGGTTCAAATCGAACATTATCGATGCCAATGTTAACTTTTACCGAAGTTCCTGATCTCCATACCATACCAAATTCATTTCCACCAACTGAAGGATCGGTTAAAGGAGTACTTCCATTAAGGAACCCTGAAAGTGGACATGTAACTGTTATCCAACCTACAGTTTCAGAATATCCAAGAGTATTAAGGTTAAAATCGTAGAAGAAGTTCCCCAAACGGATTGAAAGGTTACCTGTACTTGGGAATGGCTCAAATGTTCTTATGTCGAACCTAACCGCCCAGGTTGATGCCTGAACTCCTGCTGATGAATAATTGTTTGATCCGTTACGGAAAAACAGCCCATCCCACCAACCCGAGCCACTCGTGCCATTTATTCTCCAATATGGTGTCCCATCAGCCGATATAGGTGCATTTGTTTCTATTCCACTGTTAATTGAATTGCCCCACCATGAGTCTTTACCAGTGCCATTAAAGTTGAAGAAACATAAAGCTTCGTTGTAAATAGGATCTACACTGCCAAAGTAAATGCTTGGTAATAAGCCAACATCGCCTTCGTAAGTTATCATTTTAATTTGGCCAAATCCAAGTTTTACATTGGTGGGTACATAAACATCAATTTTAGTGTCTGATTTTAAACCATAGGCTGTTGCGTAAAGATCCTGTGGGAATACAAGTTCCTTAATTAAACTAAGGTTTGTACCGTTAATAGTAAGGATTTTTCCAGGTTCGCCACGTGGTTGCGTAAAACCGCTTATATTCGGGAGATTTGTTAAAACTTCAAACGAATCGGTTGATTCAATTAAAGTACCGTTAACTGCTTTTAAAGAGATTTTTCCTGTTTTTGCACCAACCGGTATCGTAAACACTATTTGAGTAGCAGTTTTGGTTACAATTGTGCCTTTTAAGCCGCCTGTAAAAATTACTTCATCAACCAGATCGAGATCAGTTCCACCAATTGTAATATTAGTGTTTGGTTTTCCCGACAATGGAACCATTGAGTTTATAACAGGTTTTACAAAAGTTAATGCCGGACCGTTTACTGTTTTATCGGCTTGGGTTTTGAAACTTACTATTCCATCAATAGCATCATTGGGGATGTTAACTATTATCTGGGTTGCAGTACCTCCTGCGGCTATAGTACCAACTTTTTCGCCGCCAAAAACAACACTGCTTACAAGGTCAAGATTTGTTCCGGTTACAGTAATCTGTCCGCCATTTCTAACAATTGTAGGATTAACCAAAACGGTTGGAACTACCATTGCCAATTCTGCAGATGATTCCACCTTTACGTCAGATGCAGGCACCATAGTAACCTTGCCGTCTTTTGTATCAGACGGCACTGTCAGTACTATTTGTGTTGCAGTGTGGGTGCCAAATGTTGAAACCACTTTATTGCCACCTAATATAACTTTGGTTGTTAAATCAAGATTAGTACCTGTAATAGTAAGTGTTTGACCTGCTTTAACAGGGTTTGGCGCAATTGTTGAAAATGCAGGTAAAGTAACTGTAAGGTTGTTTTCCGAATATACAATGATTGGATTTTCTGCACCATTAGATACTGCAATTTTTCCTGTTTGAGCCTGGGGAGGAACTACTAATTTTATTTCACCTCTGGTCTGGGAAACAAAATTTGCCTTTGCCACTGTAATTCGGTCGGTAAAAATTACTTCATTAACAAGATTTAGGTAGTCACCTGTTATAGTTAACTGTGCTCCCGGCTTTATTGCTGCAGGAGTAAAAGCTGCGATGGAAATTGGTTCAGAATAACCAATAGGGGTTTTGGTTGTAATATCACCTTTAGGGGTTTTTAAAACTACAAGCCCTTCAACAGCGTTTTGCGGTACAGTAAGGGTTATCCGGGAAGCAGTCCTGCCCGTGAATGCAGATGCCGGGATCTCAATGGCATCAGGAAGAATTATTGCAGTAACCTTGTCCAGGTTGTTACCAATAAACCGTAGTTCAGCCCCACGTGCAATGGGCATTGGCCCATAGCTAAGGAGTTCTGTTTTGCTGCTCGTTGTATCATCGTCTTTTTCGCACGATGTTAAGAGCATACCCATACTTATGGCACAAATAAAAACTGAGCCAAGTACAAAACGGGCGTATTTCTTATATTTTGTTTGCATATCTGTTCAATTATCTGGTTTATTAAACTATTTTGGAACCACACGAATGTTGTCGATACAAATAACGGGAGAACAATCAGTACCAACTACTCCTCCGTGGTACACAAAAAATGTTAAACCTCCGTATTTGCCGACATCGGCTGCTCCAATTTCAGTGCCTGCACAGTCATATTTAAACTCGCTTAACGGGATTGTTACTGTTATCCATCCATTGGTTTTAAAAGTCCCGGTGTTTTGCCAGGGAATCCATAACCCACGAGGAACTGTTGGGCTCGCGAGGTAAGAATTGGTACCCTGAGTTGCCCAGGGGGTGAAAATCATCTGCAGGGCACAAGCCGACCATGGTTGAACAACGTTAACTTCAAATTTCAACAATGCTGATGCTAGCGGTATATTAAATAAATCGCCTTGTGGACGCCCATTTGATGTTCCCCAAAGATTAAATGAAAAGCCATCTTCATTCCATGAGGAGAGGTCACCCTTTAAATCCCCTGCAAAATAAACATAGTTCCCCTTTATTCCTTCAACAGGATTAGAGCTTCTTATTACACCAGGTCTCCAACCGCCATTTGCATTCAGGTTATCCCAATCAAGGATAAAACCTCGGTCATCGCGGAAAAAAAACCTTGAGCGTGACTGGCCATAAATAGTTTCCATGGTAATTGGGCCGGGACCAACACCTGTTGGTACTTTAACCCGCACCTCGTCAATAGCAACATTTTGCACTTCCCCTTCAATATTACCCGGGAAGAAAACTTTTAACGGCACGTTTTCATCATCGATAAAGAAGTTCCCCTTAATAACTGCAGTTTCTCCATCTTTAACATATTCACAAAGCATCGAGTTTAATAAAGGAGCTGGTACATCAACCAAAAAATCAAATTTAGCTTCAATATTACTTTTTGTTACTAATGTAATTTTATTAGTAACAATTGATGGGATTTTGTTTGGTATAGTAACTATTATTGATCGGTTGGTGATGTAATTAACATTGAGTTTGGCTGATTGATCGTTAAACCAAACTTCTTTTACATTCTCAAGGTTTGTTCCTATCAGGGCAATTGTATTACCAAGAAAGGCACGAACAACAAGTGAATCCGATTTATCGGGATTGGTAATTCGGATGTAATTAATTTCCGGAATAGCATTATCATCTGAGTCATCATTATCGCATGACTGAAATACCAGCCCTGAGAGAAGACTTCCCAGTAAAAGCGCAACTATCCAGGGTGAAGTGTTTTTAAATATTATATTTTTCATATGTTGCATGCTTTAAATCGTTGTAAAACTAATATGGAATTGAGCTGAAGTCAAATGGTACTACATCTTTATCTTTTCCTAAATTTGGGTTAATAGCAAGATCAATTTCAGGAAACGGGAGTTGAAATACATCGGCTGTAATGTTAACCTTAAATGAATTTACAGTAACCTGGTCAACATTAACTTCGTTTTTGAAAAATGCAGCTAAGTTATTATAACCACCTCTTTCCTGGTTGTTTAACCACTGAATTGCCAAATTAGGATTATAATATGACAACCTGACGAAATCATACCAGTTATCCCCTTCACAAGCCAATTCTCTTCGTCTTTCTTTAAAAATATCTTCGAATGTTATTGATGTAACATCAACGGCACCCGGAATTGCCCTTTTCCTGACTTTATTAAAATACAATAAAGCCTCTGCATTTGTTGTGGATGCATTATTTCCCAGAATTGCTTCGGCATAAATAAGGTAAACATCGGCTAAACGAAGGATATGTGTGGCCAAATCATTTGCCATACGGTCCCCGCTTCGTCCATTTTCAGCTTTATGGTCCCCTTCAACATGCCCAACAATGTGTTTTACTATATTAGCTCCGGTATGAACACCAAATGCTGCTTCAGCAACATTGTTATCATCCCGAAAGGTGGCAGTAAATCCACCAACATGACGCCAAAAATATGGGTAAAAATCCCCACGCATCATCATGGTTGCTTTCCGTCGGGTATCATTATTAACCCTGTTTGTGTTCCTTGGGTCCTCGCCAAACAAACGCTGCAAATCAATTGTTACACCACGCCATGAGCCCCATGTATCACCCATTCCGGTAAAATTGTTTAAGGCCACGTCTGATTGAATGGAGTTTTGAGAGGTCCATTGATCTGAAATAATCCATCGCCATGAAATAAGGTTTTCAGAGTTGTAGTTGCCTGTGCTTATTCTGAAAAGGTTGCTATATACCGGTTCCAGAATTCCGGGATATTCGTCAATTACCTTTTTGGCGGCTTTTCTTGCTTCTTCCAGATAATATGGGTCGCGGCTCCCTGTTTCGTTTAATCCTGAGCGGGTAAGGTAAACTTTGGACAATAATCCTAAAGCTGAGTATTTATTTAAACGGCCCTCAAGATTTTTTTCCGGTAGTAATTCTATTGCCTTTAACAAAGTTCGTTCAATATATTCATAAACATCCTTTTTGAGGTTCTTTTTTACCTTATTAGAAGTACCGGCCCCTATTATGGCGCTGTTGCTATGTATAATAGGTATGTCCCCCCAAATGCGAACAAGGTAGAAATATGCAAGGGCTTTCATGGTCATTGCCTCACCTGTAACAGTGTTTTTTACGGCCGTGCTTACATTTGGCCCGGCTTTGGATGCAATATTTTCAATAACTGCATTAGCGTGCCCGTTTACAAGCCACAGTGAGTTGGAAGCGTTTGTAAGGTCTTCATTTGATGAGCTTAAATTAAAACTCTGATATACATTTTCAGTGCCGGTGTAAATATTACCAGCCAATTGGTCCCCAATCCATAGAAACCCACGTTGGAAATCGTACCATGGTGAGTTGTAAAGTATATTTGCTGCCTGAAAGCACTGCTCATTTGTTTGATAAAAACTATCAATTGTATATGCATCTTCAGTAGGGCGGTCAAGGAAGTCTTCACAGCCGGTTGCAAAAAACATTAATGCAACGGCGGCCATAACTTTTATGTTAAATATTTTGTTTTTCATATTAGGCAATTTTCATGTTAAAATGTAACATTTACACCAAAAGTATAAATCCGTGGCGATGGGTAACGGCCATTATCCAACCCGGCAACATTTGGACTGGTTTGACTTGCACCAACCTCAGGATCAAGCCCTGTGTAGTTGGTAATAGTCCACATATTCTGAAGGTTTGTGTAAACTTTCATGTTTTCAATACCAATTTTTTGGGTTAAATTTTTTGGCACATAATACGAAAAAGTAATATTACGGAACCTTAAATATGACCCATCTTCAACCCAACGGTCCGAAAGCCGGCTGTTAGTATTGGGGTCGCCCAAAATTGCACGGGGCATATTGTTTTTTCCTTTACGTTCTATTTTAACGTTGTCAATATCGTTAAACCAGTTTTCAATTAGTTTTCCCTCGTTATCATAATATAATTTTCCCGGATCAATTGGCCCAAGCAGGGTTCTGTCAACTACAGTTGCCAGCTGGTTATTCCACAAACTATTCATACCGCTAAGACTGCGTCCTAAATAATTTAATACTTTGTTGCCATATGATCCATATACATACACGTTTAACTCAAAGTTTTTATAGCTTACCGTGTTATTAAACCCAAAGGTAAATTTTGGCAGTGGTGAACCAATATTCGTCCGGTCGTAGGAGTCTACTACTCCGTCAGGTTTTCCGTTTGGACCCGAAATATCCTTGAATTTAATATCCCCTACCCATGTGGTAGTTGCTCTGTCCCAAACCAATTGGTTACTGGAATTTGTTTTAGGATATTTTTCATGTTTGGGGCTCGTAATAATATCTTCCTTACTTGTGAAAACTCCGTCAACAACATACCCATAGAAATTAAATAACGATTGTCCAATTTCAGTTAAACTTACAACATCTGTCCATTGCCCGTAACCCTCAAGGTGTGCCGAAGGGGAACCTGTTAAGCCAAGTAGTTTGTTTTTGTTAATAGTTATACTAAAATCACTATCCCATCTTACTTTACCAACTAAAGGTTTGGTATTAAGAGTTACTTCAACCCCCCTGTTTTGGATTTCCCCAAAGTTGCCATAAGGTGCATTTAGCCTTGCAGAAACATTTCCTCTTGTACCCATATATGATGGTAATTGCATCTCCATTAACATTTCGGTTGATGTTTTATCATATACCTCCAATATTAAATTGATACGGTTTTGTATCAACCCCATATCAACCCCAAGGTTGATTTGCTCTTGTTTTTCCCAGTGAATATATGGATTGGCAATGTTACTTTGTCTGTATCCCACGCCAAGGCCTGTTGGCATTTTGGTGATTGACGCCCCCCAACGGTAACCTCCAATATTAGCATTACCTGTTTGTCCCCAACCTGCTCTAATTCGAAGATTTGGTATTACAGTGGCGATATTTTCCCAAAACGGTTCATTAGATACCCGCCACATAACAGATGTAGCATGGAAAGGGGCCCAACGGTTTTCAGGGCCGAAATTTGATGAACCATCGTACCTGAAATTGTATGTCAGATAGTATTTATTATCATAATTATAAGTTCCACGGCCAAAAAATGAAGCCATTGCCCCACTGCCAAAACCCGACCCTACTTTCATTGTAGTCGGATCACCAAGCCCTGGTGATTGTATGTCGTTACTGGGTAAACCTGTACTTGCCCCACTTAAATATTCATATTTATACTCTGAAACCTCTTGTCCGGCCATTAAAGTGGCGGTATGTTTTTCAATGGTTTTAGCATAAGTTAAATAATTCTTAAGTTCCCAATACATATTCTGGTTATACTGCCTCCTGGCTTCATTTGTAATATTAACTACTTTTCCGTATTGATAAGTAGGCTTAAAAGTGTAGGCATTCACATAGCCAATGTCTGTTCCGGCTTCTGAACGCAATGTAAGCCCTTCAAGGAAGGTTATCTCACTATAAACGCCTGCCCTTACGTTTGTTCTTTTTAAACGAATATCCTCATCTAGTGCTTTTGCTATGGGGTTAATACTACCGCCCGAACCTTCCCGCTCATCGCCCGACCATGAACCATCGGTATTATAAATTGGTACATCAGGAGACATATTTAATGCTATACTAATGATACCTTCAGTGCTATTATTTAAGCCGAGGTTATCTTTTGATTGGGATAGAGTTATGTTGGTTCCTATTTTCCACCATTTTTTTAATTCTGAATCAAGATTAACACGCCCGGTAAATCTTTCAAAGTCCGAGCCAATAACTATGCCATCCTGTTGAAAATAGCTACCAGATATATAGTATGTAGATTTTTCGTTGCCGCCCTGTGCGCTAATCTGGTGTGATTGCATTGGTGCCGCCCTGAACACAGCTCCCTGCCAGTCAGTTCCCTTTCCAAGTAAGGTTGGATCAGCAAATTCTATACGCGGATCTCGTCCGGCTGTTTCCGCAGAAACTGAATTGCTGTATTCAGCAAACTGGCGTAAATTTAACATATCCAGGGTTTTATATTGTTCCTGGACCCCATAGCTAAACTCGTAATTAAACTTTGCATCTCCTGATTTTCCCCTTTTAGTTGTTATCAAAACAACCCCATTTGCACCCCTTGATCCATAAATGGCAGTTGCCGATGCATCTTTTAAAATCTCGATTGAGAGAATGTCGGATGGGTTTATTGAAGAAAGACCTCCACTGAATGTTCCAACCGGGCCATTACCTAATTTATCTCCAAGCCCTACACCATGTCCACCCTGCGATACATTTTGAATTTGAATTCCGTCAACTATGTAAAGAGGTTCTGCTGCATTTGAGCTTAATGTGCCCTGCCCCCTGATTCTTATTGAAACTGATGCACCGGGCTGACCTGATGTTATTACGGCCGTAACCCCAGCAGCTTTGCCCTGTAAGGCCTGATCGAGGTTTGCAGAAACTGTGCTTGTCAATTCCTCGCCGCTTACCGAAACACTGGCTCCTGAAATGTCGCTTTTTTTCATATTCCCATAACCAACGGCTACAACCGTAACTTCATCCAGAGCAGTATCAGATGTTCTCATTACTACATTTACTGAGTTACGTTTGGCTACATTAACACGTTGTTCGGCAAAACCAATAAAGCTAAATTTCAGAAAGTCCTGTCCCGTGGCCAATTCTAATGAGAAGTTCCCATCAATATCGGTAATAACCCCTGATGGTGTTCCTTCAATTTGAATTGAAACACCGGGTAAAGGTACGTTGGTGTTATCAGTCACCTTACCTGTGACTGTTCTTGCCTGCCCAAATGCCAAAATATGGCAACTGAGTAGAAATAAAACAGACAACAAACGCAGATTTTTTGTCATAAGATTTAAATTAAAAATTGATTATCATTTTGGGTGTTAATTAAATAAATACTTACAATTTGCTCATATTGTGTTTTAAGCGAATGAGAATCAGTTTGTTATAGAATGCAAGACCAGCCCTGTTTTGTATAAGGTTAATTACCCGTGATAGTAAGTGTTAAAATGACACTTTATTTATACACCAAAAGTAAAGTCATTTGTTAATAAGTGCTAATATTTTTTTATCAAAAATTTGTATTATTATATAGAAATTAACAAAAATTAACTAAGATGGCTATTTCTTTGTGTTAAAAGCGACTTTTTGATATACCGGTGGTTTGTTGTGCGGTTAAAAAGAGTTGTTGCCCCTTGGGTTTTGACAGGAAAATATTTGGAATGTAATTGATATTTAACTTGTTAGTCAATAGAAGTTAAAAGAGGCTAACCCCGATAAATAGAATCAATGATAGAAAAAGAAAGGAATATTATATAAGGTTAGAGTTTATAATTGATTTATTAGAAAGCGGTATTGCTTATAATCAATAATATATAAAAAAAGAGGCTGCCCCTTTGAGACAGCCTCTTTATTTTTTTATTCTTTAAACTTAATTCCCCCAGCCCGGATAACGGCCTTCGTTTCTGAAGCCCACAGTCTGTTGCAACTTTCCATTGGAAAGTTTAATCTGTGATTCAGGTATTGGGAAGAAACCTTTGGTTTGGTCGTAACGGGCACTGTAACCTGCAGGATTAAGACCGTTGAAAACTGCAGGCTGCCCGAAGTTGAAAACCGGTGTTCCTACCTGTGTTTGCAGAGCAGCTTTTGCATAAGCAGCACCCCAGCGGCGCATATCATTCCATCTTAAACCTTCAAAAGCAAGTTCATAACGACGCTCTTTCTGAATGTTGGCTAATGAATAAGCTACCGGTGCAAGACCTACACGGGCACGAACCCTGTTCATATATTGTGCATCTTCGGTAAGTTCAGACATCATCAGCAATACATCGGCAAAACGGATAAATACTAAATCATCACCATGCGATAACTGGTTGTTATCTTTATTACCATACATAATTACACTGTAATCGTTTTTAAGCTTGCCATCAACAGGGCTTCTTCCGCTCACACCATTGTATTTCTTTCCCCAATATCGGCTTTCAAGAACAAAGTCCCATTGTCCTTTGGCGTAATTAGGCAATTCAACAGGGATGTCAATTACTGATGCCCATAATCTTATATCGTTTGGCTCATCTGCTATCCACCTGTCAATCATCGCCTTAGGAATAGAGTTACCTTGTCCCCAACCTCCGGCAAACGGAAATGTATTGTTAAGATTTTGCAAACCCCGCAAGGCAAAAAATAACTGGTACATGTTGGCATAGCCCCTGCGGATGTCCCAATCGGCAAAGTTCGAAAATTTTAGGGCGAACAGGGTTTCAGGGTTTCTGGCACCTTTATCGCTGGCATACTTCAACTGTTTGCCGGTGGTAGTCATGTAGTTTTGAATATACGAATACTCACCAATAGTAACAGAGTTGGTATATGGCCAAAGCTCATGAAAATCGCCCACCAGGCTATGTCCACTGCTGGTAATACAGTTGCCTAACCAGGTAACAACATCCTGTTTGGAAACACTACCACCCTCTGCCAAAGGTAAAGTTGTTTGCTGATAAAAGCCTGTATAGAACAGCCATACGCGTGCCATTAAAGCCTGAGCAGCCCAGCGGGTTACCCTTCCTTCTTCGGTTGATGTATAAGTTACATTGGGCAACAGCTCAATGGCCATTTTCAAATCAGATGCAATTTGAGCGTAAACTTTATCGGCAGGAGAACCTGGAAGGTCGGCAGGGGCGGTAGTTATTTTAAGTGGGACTTCACCATAAAGGGTAGCCAGTCTAAAATAAAAGAAAGCCCTTAAAAACCTGGCTTCTCCCATGTATTGATTTTTAAGCGCAGGGCTAACAACATTATCACTCAAAAGGTCAAGGTTTTCAATGGCAAAATTTGCCCGGTGAATACCTTCGTAAGTGGCTTCCCAATTATGTCCCAACATTTCAGTGTCAGATGACATAAATGCTTCATAAGCCTGCGCCTTAATGTCGTTCATTCCACCACCGCCAAGTTTATCATCACTTGCAATTTCACAAACAAAAAGGTGGCTCATGTCACATAACCGTTGCTCATTACTCATAGTGGTATAAATACCAGCCATCATTTGCTTGGCATCATCGGCTGTTTGAGGAAAGTTTGCTGATGTTTTCTGCGTTAAGGGCTCCACATTCAAAAAATCCTCACAGCTACTAAATATTAGGGCCGCTGCAACAATCAAATATGTTATTTTTTTCATAATCTTCAATAATTAAGGTTTTTAGAATTTCAAATTAAGTCCCACCATATAGGTTTTCGGGGCCGGATAAAAACCAAGGTCAATACCTGAAACAAAAGGCTGGTCATCGCCATAACCCACTTCAGGGTCCAGGCCTGAGTATTTGGTAATGGTCCAAAGGTTACGGCCTGCTACATACAAACGGGCTTGTCCGAAAGGCATTTCAGGCATCAGGTTTTTAAAATCGTATCCTATAGTAACGTTCTGGATTTTAACATAATCTCCATCTTCGATGTAAATTTCTGAAATGTTAATCCGGTTAACACCATTACCGGGAGTCATTCGGGGAATTTTATTTGAAGTTCCTTCACCATGCCAACGTTTTAAAATGTCGGTTGTGTAGTTATGATATTCGTTATCGGCAAACGAACGGTAAGATGTTAGGATTTGGTGACCGAAAGCACCTTTACCACTGATGGCCAAATCGAATCCTTTGTATGCGAAATTAAGGCCAAAGCCAATTCTAAAGTCAGGATGCGGGTTACCTATCATGGTTTTATCAGCAGCATTTACTTTCTTGTCGCCGGTTACGTCCTTGAAAATAACATCGCCTGGTTGAGGATTGCTCTGGAGGAAACCATGTTGCCATGAAGTTATTTGCTGGGCGTTCTGGAAAATCCCCTGGGTTTTATATCCATGGAAATAGCCAACAGGGTAACCTACTTCAACGCGCCAAACCGGATCAGTTCCCTGGGAGATAATATTCCCGTTACTTTGGATAAACCCGGAGTTATCGCCTAATTTGGTTACTTTGTTTTCGTTTTTTGAGAGGTTAAATTGAGCGCCATAGGTTAAATCGCCTATATTGTCGTTCCAACGTAAAGCCAATTCAAAACCTTTATTTTCGATATCTCCACCATTTACAAAAGCACCTCTTGGTCCCTGAACGTCAGCTATTGGAGGACGTACCAACCAGTCTTTGGTAGTTTTTACATAATAATCGAAAGATGTTTGAAGTCTTGAATTAAGGAAATAAGTATCTAAACCAACGTTAATCTGCTCAGAGGTTTCCCAGGTAACATCAGGGTTTGCAAGAACTGCAGGAAAACCTCCCAATTGCATTTTGTTACGGTCGTTTCCAAAAGTGTAGTTGTTTTCACGGTTAAAACCAATCAGACTCAGGTATTGGAAAGCGTCAATATCGGCATTACCATTTTGCCCCCAGCTAACTCTAAGCTTGGCAAAATCGAAGATGCCATTGTTAGCCATAAACTCCTCTTCGGTTAATACCCAACCTGCCGAAACTGATGGGAAATAACCCCAACGGTTACCTTTGGCAAAGTTTGACGAACCGTCAGCACGCATTACTAAGGTAAGCAGGTATTTTTCATTAAAGTCGTAGTTAACCCTGCCAAAAAAAGACGCAAGCGCTCCCTGAGCATGTGGGCCACCGCCCAAACTGGTTACACCTGATGTTAAACCATCGGTATTGTCGATAAAGGCATATTCATAGCCAATAAATGTAGGATTTGCGTTGGTAGCACTAATTCTGGACCCCAATCCCCATTTTTCTAATGACTGGCCTGCCAATACATCAAATTTATGCTCATTCAGGTTAAACTTATAACTTAAAGTATTTTCAAAAGTCCAGCTGTGGCCACTCCCTGCATTCTGGGTAATCCGGCCGGGACTCAAGGATACATCACCTGCAAGAACATAAGCCGGTTGATAGCTACGATACGCATTTGCAAACATCTTGTACCCATAACTGCTCTTAAAAACCAGGTCTCTTATGGGTTGTATCTGAAGATAAGCATTGCTGTTAATGTCATAGTTTTGCGTTTCATTCATACCCCTGTTCAAGGCCATTTGAGCCAATGGGTTGTAAATTCTTGAAGACAAACTTTCAAGACCTGAAGCCTGCAAATCGGGCCTTGAGTAATATTCGCCCTGTGCATTATAAACAGGTACCAATGGGTTACCAACAAGCATGTTGCGGATATCGTTCCAATACATCCCACCTATGGCAATACCGGCGCGTTCGCGATAGCTGAAATTTAATGTTTCACCAACTTTGATAATTTCTAAACCATTATTTTCGTAAATAACATGGTCGCTGTTGATACGTAAAGTATACCTGTCGTGATGTGGTTCAACAGGCTTTCCAAAAATACCTTCCTGCGAAGAGTATGAAAAACCTAAGGCGAAAACCGATTGAACTGTACCACCTGTTATATTGATAGCATGGTTTTGAGTCGGGGCATTCTTATTTCGGATTTCTTCCATCCAGTTAGTACCTTTCCATCCGTTTTGAACATTCTGATAAATACCTGGAATCCTTGCAGCAAAATCAATTGGTGTTCTACCAGAAACCACACGTTCCTCATTGTAAATTTCCATAAACTGTTTGGCAGTTAGCAGCTCTGGCATTTTAACTGCATCCTGAACCCCGTAAAAACCATCGTATGTAATTTGTGTTTTACCTTTTTTGCCTCCTTTTGTTGTTACCAAAATTACGCCGTTGGCTGCCCTGGCGCCGTAAATTGCAGCTGAAGCTGCATCCTTTAATACATCGATGGATTCAATATCAGAAGGGTTGAGGTTGTTGATATCACCACCAGCAACTCCATCAATAACATACAAAGGAGCAGAATTACCAATAGTACCCAACCCACGGATGTTTACTTTAAATCCCTGACCAGGCATACCTGAATTCTGGATGATATTAACACCTGGAGAAACAGTTTGAATTGCATCCATTGCCTCAGTAGCGTTCTGGCGTTTCAATTCATCAGCATTTACCGAAAGGTTGGCCCCTGTAATCAATTTCTTCTTTTGGACCCCATAACCAATTACTACCACTTCGTCCAGGTCAGAAATCATTTCCTTCATACTCACTGTTAAGCGGGTTTGCGCACCCACAGTAACTTCCTGGGTTTGCATTCCTACAAACGAAAAAACCAGGACTGATGCATCCCCTGCAACTTCAAGGGAGAAGTTACCATTTACATCAGAAATAACACCGTTTGTGGTGCCCTTCTCCATAATGGTAACACCGGGAACCGGTAAGTTTTGCGAATCATTGACAACACCTGTCACCCTTTTTTGGGCAAACATGGTAAAGCCAAGAAACAAGCAAAAAATGAAAATCACACTTCTTTTTTTCATAGTTTTTGAATTAAGTTAAATAGTTAGAAACGAGAAAAAGGTTAATGACAATAACAAAAGTTTATTTTATGTTATATATAAAATAAACGATGACAAGGGAACACTAAAGTGCAAGACCTTTCCATTATTGATTAAAAAGTAGATTTTAACCAATTCAAACCAATTTATTTTATGCGGGATTAATGTGTTGACCTATTGTTTGTTATGGTCAATTTGAATTAACTTCCCTTAATTATTTTGGTATAATTGAAATAAAGAGAGTTTGTAAACTCCTGAATAAAGAAAAGCGGAAATTTTAATGGGGTTTTCATAGGGCTCTTTTGTTTTTCAAGATTTAGATTCTATTCTGTTCTGGTGTGGTATGTATAACTTAACAAATTATACATTTTCTTTGGTTAACAAACTTATAAAAGAGATTTTATAAAAGCAAATATTTTTTTATGATAATTTTAGAGAATATTATAGTATTGATAATATAAAAACAACCTATATTATTTTATCAATTAATTGTAAATTTCTTTGAAAAATTGATATGACATATTAATTAATGTTAGTCAATAAAATAAAAAACTGCTGAAGTGAATAATTATTATATGTTAAATAAGGTGAAAAACCAATGTTCTTGCAAACACAACTTGTCCAGCCCTTTATGGAAGCACCAATGAATCGATGATCGACGAAGTCAAAATATCAAAGATGGAGTTGCCCCCTGTGTATGGGGACAGGCAATCGACCTTAACCAAAAAATTATTTACATATGAAAATTAAGCACATAAATGTTCCGGAATTTTTTTTGGCAGGTTAGAAATATCCCTTTAACATATAATGATATTTTATCTTATTATCTGTACATTTATTTCAATTTTTAAGTTTAAAAGGTTAATTTAAATTTTATGAAACGGGCATGATTCGTTAACCAAAACTTGTCCCGAATTTTCGGGAAACACAGAGAAAATAGCAAAGATGGTGTTCATCTGTAATAACGGGACAACCTGTTCCGCAACGCGGAAAGCTATAGGGCCTTTATCAAAAAATTATTTACGCATGAAGAAAAATATTCACAGGGAAATTACCCCGCTAAAGGATAATGATTGTTTTTTGGTATTTGACAGGCAAAGAAGCCTTTTTACATTCCCAATTCATTTCCACCCTGAATATGAGATCAATTTTATTAGAAACGCTACAGGGGGCAGAAGGGTAATTGGAGATCACATTGATGAAATCAGTGAATATGAATTAGTTATGGTTGGCCCTAATCTTTACCATGGGTGGGAAAACTATCATAACACCGGAAGGGATTTACATCATGAGATTACTGTTCAATTTCCACGGGATATTTTTGACGGCCCACTTGTTTCAAAAAATTTGTTGAAGCCAGTTAAAGAACTTCTCCATAATGCCAACCGTGGTGTATTGTTTTCATCTGATACAGCAAAAAACCTTGAAAAAAGGTTCTTAAGCCTGGCTCAAAAACACGGGTTTGATTCGTTTTTGGAATTCCAATCGCTGTTATACGATTTATCTATATCCAGAGATCAAAGACTTTTAAGCAATATATCATTTCAAAAGGGAAATGATTTTCATAACAGCGACAGAATTGAGAAAATTTATAATTACGTAAGGGAAAACTTTAGTAAGAAATTGATGCTGGAAGATGCAGCTGAAATGTTAAACATGTCGGTTGTATCATTTAGCCGGCTTATTAAGCAACGAACCGGTAAACCATTTATTGAATTTGTTAATGAAATAAGGTTAGGATTTGCAACCAGGCTATTAATAGAAACAGGGAAAAGCATTTCGGAGGTATGCTATGAATGTGGGTTTAACAATATTTCAAATTTTAACAGGACTTTTAAAAAGAAACAGGGCTGTACCCCTTCAGAGTTCCGGATTAATTTTAATGGTGTAAAAACTGTGTTCTAACAGTTGGGGCGCAACATCCAGGTATATATAATCGTAGGTTTTTATTTTGATATATCAGGTTTGAATAGCAATAATAAGGTTTGAAACAGGCAAATGTATTAATTATCATTCTAAAGCCAGAAAACCACTTATCGATTTATGGCGCAAAAGGGTAAAACTTATTGCCTACTGGATTGTTTCCCCAAAAAACAGGTATCCTAATGCAATTGCCGCAATTATACCGGCTAAATCGGCAATTAAACCACATGAAAGGGCATGTCTTGTTTTCCTGATACCTACGGATCCAAAATAAACAGCAATTACATAAAAGGTAGTATCAGTGGCCCCCTGAACTGTTGAAGCCAAACGGCCCACAAATGAGTCAGCCCCTTCGGCTTTCATTACATCAATCATCATACCTCGGGCCCCACTGCCACTTAATGGTTTCATGAGGGCCGTAGGCAGGGCTCCTATAAATTCAGTATCAAACCCAAGCCAGGCTACAAATACCCCAACCCCTTCAACTATATAATCCATAGTTCCTGAAACTCTGAAAACACCAATCCCAACTAATATGGCCACTAAAAATGGAATTATTTTAATTGCTGTGTAAAACCCTTCCTTAGCACCCTCAATGAACGACTCATAGACATTAATTTTTTTAATAAGTGCTTTAACTATAAAAAGTATTATAAAGGAAAACAGTATTAGATTGGCTACAAGAAGTGAAACCGTTTGCATTTGGTCACTATCAAGTTTTGACAAACCCCAAATTACCGCAGCAACAGAAAGTGTTGTACCACCAAGGTATGCAATTATAACAGGGTCAAGAAGATTAATTCTCTGAGCTGCAGCAACAGCAATTATTCCTGCAAGGGTTGAGAAAAAAGTAGCAAGTAAAATAGGTAAAAACACATCGGCGGGATTAACAGCCCCCAATTCTGCTCTGTACACCATTATGGATATTGGTATTAGTGTAAGGCCGGATGTGTTCAAAACCAGGAACATAATTTGGGCATTTGATGCTGTTTCCTTGTCATTGTTTAAAGTTTGCATTTCCTTCATGGCTTTAAGGCCCATTGGAGTAGCTGCATTGTCTAACCCAAGCATATTTGCAGCCATATTCATCATCATAGACCCATAAGCCGGATGGTTATTAGGTAGTGAAGGGAAAAGCCGGCTAAAAAACGGGCCGATTAATTTGGACATTAATTTTACCATTCCACCGTCTTCGGCAATTTTCATAAACCCCATCCAAAGAGTAAGTACACCTGTTAGGCCTAATGAGATATTGAAACCCGTTCGGGCGTATTCAAAAGTGGCATTTACTAACTCCGGAAACACCGTCGTATCATTTAATACGATTAATTTTACCAGTGCTACTACGAAAGCAACCAGGAAAAATGCTATCCAGATGTAATTTAGTGCCATCTCCTGTTATTAATCTTTAATAAAGTGGGTTAACATTAGTTGTAAATGGTGCCGTTATTTTAAGATTGTCAATTTTGGCAGATCCGTCTTTTGCACCAATACCAATTCGTCCGCTCATTTCAACTTCAAAGTCAATATCCCATAACAGGTTATTGTTTAGAAATACTTTAAGTTTTTTTTCTTCCAATCCATTTTCAATTCTTACATTAAACCATTGTTTTACACCCCATATTACAGGAGTTTCTGATGGTGTGGTCAACATCCTTAGCTCGCCGTCTTTTACTGAAAAAACTCCGTGACATAATTCCCCTGTTATTGATGCCAGATGAATAAAATGGTAATTGTTTTCATCAATATGATTAAAAATAATGCAGATATCACGGCAATCGTGATCCTGTCCGCATTGCTCAATGTCGGCATCAAAAATAAAAGCAGAAAATCCGGTTTCTCTGATAAAGGCTTTGGTTACCGGTTTAATATCAAAACTGTTTTGTTGATTTGTTCCAATATATTTTAATGATTTTCCAGGACAGCCACCTTTTGAAATAAGCCAGTTTCCTTTTGGTGATACTTCAAAAACTCTGGAGATTTTATCTGAGCCAAACGACTCATTTAAAACAGTTTTGAAATCAGGTGGATTTTTTGAAATATTATCCTGGGAGTAAATGCTGTGGCAGAAAAACAGGAAGGTGGAAAAATTTAGAAAATGGGTTATCATGGGCCATATTGTTATAATCAATTGCAAAAATATCAAAATTGCGTATTTATTGAGAAAATACCTGTTCTTTATTTACGATTTTCCTGATACGCATTATGTGGAGCCCCAAACTCTTTACATGTTATTTTATCAACAGGTATTATCCAAATTTTAACATTCTGAACTGCCGGATCGTTATAAATAAAATTTTTATCTGAATATTGGCTCATTATAATGTTAAGGGCTTCTCTTTTCTGGTCCAAATCTGATATAAAAGAAACTTTACCAAATGCCATTACACTTTTGGATTTCATTCGGTAAGAACAGGCTACTTCGGGGTGCTGAAATGCCAGTTTATGGTCAGTACTGAATGTTACACATACGTTTGGATTATTTTCCAGACAGTCGATTATTTTGCCGTTGGGTGCACTGTGGAGATATATTGTATTATTATGAAAGCCGAAGTTCATAGGAATTACATAAGGTAAATTATCAGGAGTAACAACACCAACAAAGCAAATATCGCATTTGCGAATTATTTTTTCAATAAGGTTTGGGTCGGTATGGGAAATAGTTTTCATTTAATTAATTGTAATAGGGTTGTTCTATATAATTGTTCTTTCACCCTGGAGTTTTGACAAATCTTTTTTTGCCTTATCCAGTTTTATTATTTCTCGCTGAAGGTTCATTATTGTTTCAAAATCATTTAAATCCTGGGCTGCTTTTAATTGTTGCCTTTTTTGCTCAAGTCTGATTTTAACAATTTTCCATTTAAGCTCGATTACAAGTTTTGGAACCAGTTCGCTAAGCAGCTCGTCATCCTTTTTAACTTCTTTTATTCGTTTGTGAATTTTACTCAACACGTATTCCCTGGCAACCAGGTCTGATGAAATGCGGCTAATCTCAGGGTTGGTATGAGCCACAAAAAATTTTCTTGCCGAAAACCCTGGCTGTGCCATGTTTTGCTCATACATTTCCAGAATCTGGTTGTGAAGTTGGTTTTCACTATTAAGTTCATCTTGTTTTAGTTGAAAAATTATATATTCACCAACACTCATTATAATTTCTCCACTACCTGTTTTCACGGGGCCTAAAGGATAATCACCATATTTTAAGAGGAACCTAAGTATTTCTCTTTCTTCAATTTCAAAGGGATTTGATGAATCAGTCAAAACAGGCAATGGAGCAATGGGAGTTTGAGGGCTGCCAATAACTTCACTACTTCTTATATATGAGCGACCTTGTTCCTGTTCAAGCTTTTTTTTCTTTATTTTACCAATTTCAATATACAGCACAGGTTCTTCAACCTTCATTAAAGAACTGCACTCCTTAACATAAACAGACCTGACTATCGGGTCAGGAATCATTGCAATGGTTCGTACAATATCCTGAATTAGCTGGGCGCGTTTAATAGGATCGTTTTTGCTTTCTTCAAGAAGTAGAGCGGTTTTAAATTTGATAAAATCACTTTCGTTTTTGGTGATAAATTCCCTTAAGTTTTCACCTCCCAATTTTTTTGCGTATGAGTCTGGATCTTCACCTTCGGGTAAAAGAAGAACTTTTACATTCATTCCTTCCTCCAGCACCAAATCAATTCCTCTTATCGATGCTTTTATTCCTGCTTTATCGCCATCGTAGATAATAGTAACATTTGGTGTGAAACGGGCCATCAGTCTTATCTGGTCCACAGTGAGCGCCGTGCCCGATGATGCAACAACGTTTGTAATTCCGGCCTGATGAAATGAAAGTACATCAGTATATCCTTCCACCAGGTAAACTTTATCCTGACGTACCATTTCCTGGCGGGCCAGGTATATGCCATAAAGAATTTGACTTTTATGATAAATTTCCGATTCAGGGGAGTTTAAATATTTAGCAGCTTTAGCATCGGATTGTAGTATGCGGCCTCCAAAGGCAATTGTTTTCCCGGAAAGGCTTTGTATTGGAAAAATTACCCTGGACCTGAACCGGTCTGCTTTGTAATCATCTCTTATTACTGTTAATCCTGATTTTTCAAGAAACTCTAATTTATATCCCTGTAATTGGGCTTCCCGGGTTAAGGCATCTTTATTATCGGGAGAATAACCCAATTGAAATTTACGTATTATATCATCCCTGAAACCACGTTGTCTGAAATATGCCAAACCAACTGACTGGCCCTCATCAGTTTCGAATAATGAACGGGTGAAATATTTGGATGCAAATTCTGTGACAATCAAAAGACTTTCACGTTCGTTTTTCTGAATTAAATCCTGATCGGTTATATTTTTTTCTTCAATCTGGATACTAAACTTTTTTCCTAACGAGCGTATTGCATCAACAAAAGAAACCTGCTCAATTTCCATAAGAAAATTAACAGCATTGCCCCCTTTACCGCAACCAAAACATTTAAATATTCCTTTATGCGGTGAAACAATGAAGGATGGAGTTTTTTCATTATGAAAAGGACAATGACCAATGAAGTTTATACCTCTTTTTTTAAGGTGTACAAAATCAGAAATCACATCGGTGATTTGTGTTTGAGCTACATCAATTATACGATCAACAGTTGACTGATCAATCATTTTAATGTGTTGTTACTTTTTTCAAAGATAACGAAAAGAACAGGAAAGATACAGATTTTGGAATGTATGAAGGGTTAAGTGTCTTGTTTAAAGAACAAAAAAACGTACTTCCATTAAGGAAATACGTTTATAAAAATATTTACGGGCATTAAATCCGGGTTCTGATTTCCTGAGTTTCTTTTTCATATCCCGGTTTTCCAAGAAGTGCAAACATATTGCTTTTATATGCTTCAACCCCTGGTTGATCAAAAGGGTTTATTCCCAAAACATAACCGCTAATTCCACAGGCTTTTTCGAAAAAGTAAATTAGCTGACCAATATAAAACTCGTTAAGTTCAGGAATGTTAATTCTAATATTTGGTACACCACCATCAAGATGGGCAACCAAAGTTCCAAGTTCGGCCATCTTATTTACGTAACCCA
Organism: Marinilabiliaceae bacterium; assembly: GCA_037439945.1. GTDB lineage: Bacteria > Bacteroidota > Bacteroidia > Bacteroidales > Marinilabiliaceae > CALEUX01. Next base: position 4,076 of record JBBIVA010000037.1, on the reverse strand, counting down.
TCCTTTTTCCGGCAAGGTAGTTTAATTTATCAAGGTTATCCTTATCTGATGGTATTTCTACATTATACCTTGAATTTTCAACTGATAAAATGGTTTCAAAAATATTACGTTGTCCTTCCTGTATCCATTGACCCATTGAGTGCAAATCGGTAGTAAAGTCAACTGCTGCCGGAAAAATTCCTTTGTTTTCCTTTCCTTCACTTTCGCCATAAAGTTGTTTCCACCATTCGGCCATAAAATGTAGCTTTGGTTGGTAGTTTACCAAAATTTCAGTGGTTTTGCCCGACTGATATAGCAGGTTGCGTACAGCCGCGTAAATTGCAGCAGGGTTTTCATTGTAAGCAGTTTCCTGTTTAAGTGATTTTTCCATTTCAAGGGCACCACCTACAAGCTTACGGATATCAAACCCTGCAATGGCGATAGGAAGTAAACCAACAGGGGTAAGTACCGAAAAACGACCGCCAACATTGTCGGGAATTACAAAAGTTTTATAACCTTCCTGAGCGGCTAAGGTTCGCAGGGCCCCTTTTGATTCATCTGTAATTGCAACAATACGTTCTTTTACATCACTGGTTTCGTATTTTTTTTCAAGTAGTTCTTTTAACAAGCGAAAGGCAAGTGCCGGTTCGGTTGTGGTGCCTGATTTGGAGATAACCACTATTGCAAACGACTTGTCTTTTAGCAGGTTGAGTAATTCATAAGTGTAATCTTCGCAAATATTCTGACCTGCATAGAGAACGACAGGATTTTTACGTGGAAATTGAAATTGGTCAAATGTATCAGAGAGAGCATCAATTACAGCCCGGGCTCCTAAATAACTGCCACCAATACCCACCACCACAACAAAATCTGCTTTTGATTTTATGCTGTTGGCAACATTCTGAATAGAGTCAATTTCGGAGTTAGAAATTGATGATGGCAAATTAAGCCAACCAAGAAAATCATTGCCGGCGCCTGATTTGTCGTGAAGTTTTTTTTGTTGGGCTAAAACTTGCTTTTCAAGCTTTTGAACTGCATCGGAATCAATAAATCCCGCAGTTTTTGAAATGTCAACGGTAATTTTTTGCATTTTTATTTAAGGTGTTATTTGTGTTATCTTAGTAAGTCTGTAAGGAGCTTTATTTCAATAGCAGGAGAAATGCGTCCGTAAATAATATTATAAACAGCGTCTGATATTGGCATGTTAACAATATACTTATCGTTAATTTGTTTAATACTTTTTACAGCGTAATATCCCTCAGCTATCATTAACATTTCAAGTTGAGCGCTTTTAACCGAATAACCTTTACCAATCATTGTACCAAAGGTGCGGTTACGGCTGAATTGTGAATAGCATGTAACCAATAGGTCGCCAAGGTATGCCGAACTTTTTATGTCACGGGTAATGGGGTGTACTGTATCAACAAATCGTTTTATTTCCTGAATGGCATTAGAAATAAGAACCGCCTGGAAGTTATCTCCGTAACCAAGGCCGTGGCAAATACCGGATGCCACTGCCATAATATTTTTTAGTACGGCTGCATATTCGGTTCCATAAATATCATCTGATACGGTCGTTTTTATAAAATTGCACTGAAGTTTTGCTGCAAACTGCCGGCTTCTTTTAATATCCTGGCATGCAATTGTTAAATATGACAACCGTTCAAGGGCCACCTCTTCAGCATGACAAGGTCCGGAAATAACGGCAATATTGTTAAACGGTACATGATGCACTTTGTTAAAATAGCTGCCTATGATAAGGTTATCATCAGGTACCAATCCTTTTATGGCTGATACTACAAATTTATTTTTTAATGAAACCTTTAGCGGTGCCAAAGTTTCCTTTAGAAATGCAGAAGGATTGGCAAATATCAGAGCATCCGATTGTTCCACAATTTCATTAATGTCGGAGAAAAATGAAATACGTTTCACATCAAAACCCACAGATGTAAGATAATTAGGGTTGTGCTTTACTCTTTTGAATTTATCAATCTGATCCTGATTTCTGAAGTACCAATTAATTTGTTCTTCATTATTAAGTACCATTTTTGCGATTGCCGTTGCCCAGCTTCCGCTACCAACAATTCCTATTTTCGACGTGGTTACGTCCATAAAGTGAATTTATTAAGAATACTGTTTTGGTCGAATTGTAAAAAATATATTTTTATATTTTAGATAGCCAGGCTATTACGTCATCCTTGGTTGGATTAGTAAGTTCAAGTTTATGTTTTTTATTTAAGCCACACAAATCCTGATGAAGTTTATTGGGATTAATTCCATGTAACTCTTCAACTTTTGAATATCCTGCCTTAATTATTGCCGGAATCCATACTTCTGGAATTCCTATTTCCATAAATTTTTCAGTTGGGTCTTTTTCTTTTTTCTTTTCAGGCCGCATTTGTGGAAAAAACAGGACTTCCTGAATTGATGATTGGTTTGTCATAAACATTGTTAACCGGTCAATTCCTATTCCCATCCCTGATGTGGGGGGCATTCCAAATTCCAGTGCCCTCACAAAATCATTGTCAATAAACATTGCTTCATCATCACCCTTTTCCGATAACTTTAATTGTTCCTGAAATCTTTCAAGCTGGTCAATAGGATCGTTAAGTTCACTATATGCATTAGCGAGTTCCTTTCCGTTAACCATGAGTTCAAAACGTTCGGTAAGTTCAGGATTTTTACGGTGTTTTTTACACAAGGGGGACATTTCAACCGGATAATCAATTATAAAAGTTGGCTGAATATAGTTGTGTTCACATTTTTCGCCGAAGATTGCATCAATAAGTTTGCCTTTGCCCATTGCAGGGGTAATTTCTATTTGCAAATTTGAGCAAACCATCCGCAACTCATCTTCATTCATTCCGGATATATCAACACCCGTATATTCTTTAATGGCATCAATCATTGTTACACGTTTGAACGGCCGTTTGTAATCAATAATGTTATCTCCAAACTGAACCTTAGTGTCTCCATGAAGTTCAATAGCCACCCTCTCAACCATTTCCTCTGTAAAATCCATCATCCATTTATAGTCTTTATAGGCTACATAAATTTCCATTACTGTAAATTCCGGATTGTGTGTGCGGTCCATACCTTCGTTACGGAAATCCTTGGCAAACTCATAAACCCCATCAAAACCACCTACAATAAGACGTTTTAAATATAGTTCATTAGCTATTCGTAAATAAAGCGGTATGCTTAGGGCGTTATGATGTGTAATAAACGGGCGTGCAGTTGCCCCACCCGGTATTGTTTGTAATATGGGGGTTTCAACTTCAATATAACCACGCTCATTAAACATATTACGCATGGTATTTATAATTTTGGTTCTTTTAAGGAAAGTTTCCTTTACATGGTCATTAACTATTAAGTCCACGTATCTTTGCCTGTAACGCTGCTCGGGGTCGGTGAAAGCATCATATAAAACCCCGTCTTTTTCTTTAACAATTGGCAGGGGCCGTATCGATTTTGACAATATTGTTAATGAATTAACATGAATTGATATTTCACCTGTCTGGGTTTTAAAAACATGTCCCCGTACACCTATAATGTCTCCAATATCCAGTAATTTTTTAAAAACCGTATTATAAAGTGTTTTATCTTCATTTGGACAAATATCGTCACGGCGCACGTAAATCTGGATGCGGCCATTCTGGTCTTTAAGTTCGGCAAATGATGCGCTTCCCATAATTCTGCGGCTCATTATCCTGCCTGCAAGTGTTATATCGCTAAAACTGTTCTCTGATTCATTGAAATTCTCAATAATATCGGTGGAGTAGTGTGTAACCTTAAAATGTTCGGCAGGGAAAGGGTTTATTCCCAAGGCCTTGAGCTCCTTTAGGCTTTCACGGCGTATTAGTTCCTGTTCGCTTAATTCAAGTTGATTCATTCTTTTATATTAAAAAACAATTCATTTAAAATCTTTATAATAGTAAAAACCAGCACAAAGATATATAATAACCTTTAAAAAGATGAAAACAGGCAAAACTGATATTGAACTTTATGCTGTAGTGAGTCGTTAAATTTGCTATAAATCACCATTTAACCCAAATTTGTCTTTAGCCATTTTTTCTAATGACCGTCATTAGAAATTA
>JBBIVA010000036.1:0-28610 GCA_037439945.1 Marinilabiliaceae bacterium | reverse complement strand
TACGAAATAATCAACAAAAATTTTTAGGGTGTTGCAACGCTGAAAACAGGAAAAAGCATAAAGAAGTTAATTTTTTATCACTACTGTCCGATAAATTTTTCGATAAGATGCTGTAATGCCAACTAATTGCGTTGTCCCTACAGGACACTGAAAATTGGGGTCGATTCATCTTTACCGATATTCTGTACCTGACGGCACAGTACCGTTAGGGACCAAAGATCGGTAAAACACTTAATTGAGAATTGAACTTTTGTCCTGTTAGGGACAAAACAACTTTTTATCGGATAGTAGTGTGATTTTTATATGCTTTTAGTTTATGCTGAAATCGTAATTTGTTATTAAAGGAAACTTCGAATATTACGTGCAATGGTTTCCATTTCTTCTTTTTCGGGTTTAAGCTTTGGTTTTGAAAAACTTATATCGGCTTCAGTTTGTAAAGGTACAAGATGTATATGGGCGTGTGGTACTTCAAGGCCCAAAACAGCAATACCTATTCTTTTACAGGGTATTGCCATTTTTATGGCAATGGATATTTTTTTTGAGAACAATGATAATTCTGCCAATAAATCATCATCCAAATCAAAAATATAATCTACTTCCTTTTTGGGAACTACCAGAACATGTCCTTTTGCCAGAGGATTAATGTCAAGAAATGCAAAACATTTTTCGTCCTCTGCAATTTTGTAACAGGGAATTTCACCGTTTACAATTTTAGTAAAAATAGAGGGCATAAAATTTGATTTTGGAATTCTGATGGAGTTTAATAATATTACAAAGTAATTTCAAGAATTTCAAAAGGCACAACCCCTGATGGAACTGGAATTTCAACCTGATCGCCAACTTTTTTACCTAATAAACCTTTGGCAATTGGGGTGGTAATTGATATTTTTCCTTCCTTAAGGTTAGCCTCACTCTCTGAAACAAGCATATACGTCATTATGGCATTGTTTTTAAGGTTTTTAACCTTCACTTTATTTAGTATCTGGACTTTTGATGTATCTAATTTTGATTCATCAATAATACGGCTATTTGCTACAATATCTTTAAGCTTTGCTATTTTCATTTCAAGCAAACCCTGGGCTTCTTTTGCAGCATCGTATTCAGCATTTTCAGATAGATCGCCTTTATCGCGGGCTTCTGCAATTTGCCTTGATATACGCGGTCTTTCAACCGATTCCAGCTGGACTAATTCTTCACGAAGTTTTTTCAGCCCCTCTTCTGTGATATAACTCACTTTAGACATTGTGTTTCCTCCTTATTAAAATAGGGTTAAAAAAGAAAAGAATCCCGGAGGCATCCGGGACTCTTTGCTACAAATGTAGCAAATAGTTATTGAATAAAAAAAATGTAGCTAAATGTTTTAGTATTAATGAATCAAAAGTCGGGCCTTTTTATTATTTCAGCGTAAATGACAGCATTTTTCAAATCCATTGGATTTTCATCCCAGTAATAACCCTGTTCTGTAACCTGCTCCTGATAAGTTTTTCTGTGTATAGTTCGTTTGGAAATCCTGCTTGTTCTCTCAATTCTTTTTCTCTCCATATTAACCTTGGTTCTCTGAAAATCAATTCTTTGACTTTTTGCCGGTGCAGGCATTACTTTTCCTGGTGGTTGCTTTTGGTGCTGTTCTGTTTGTTCTGCCTTATGTGACCAGTTTCTGGGATTGTATGTGGGGAAAACCTCTTCATAAGGCTCATTTACTTCATCCTCCGGAAGGAGAGATCCTCCCTGATTATTACCTTTGGCTTTTTTATAAATACTTAAAACCACAGCAATAATCATTACAATAATGTACAAAATATCACCAATTGAATCTCCCATTGAATATGAATTAATAATATAAATTTAGTTGCTGGTTTGCAATTTACCAAAAAAGATGAATCATTTTTTATATCTTCATGCCGAATTATCGGAGGATAAAAGGGTTAACTTTTACGGATGGCAAATAGTCAATTTAACATATTACTGAAACCTATTTTATTGGGAGTGGTTCTATCTTTTTTATTCCTCCATTATAGTTGCGAAAAAACCAATGATCCTGTTCCAAATGTTTCATTTACAGCCTACCTTGATAAGTCATTACCTGATTATTCAGGTACAGTATTTACGGTTTACAGGGATAGGTTCGGTAATAAAATTGGAATTTCAGGTGTTATTGTTTTCCGCTTATCGGATGTTGAGTTCTATGTTTTTGAGCGCTATTGCCCACATGACAAAAAACTGAATTGCATCGTAAGTATTAGCGATGATAAATCACTGGCTGAATGTGGATGCTGCAACTCACAATATCTGATATTATCCCCAACCGGTGATGTTATTAGCGGTCCGTCAAAATGGAACCTAAAAACCTACAGGTCCCGGGTGGAAGGAAATTACCTGGTGATATCAAATTGAATTTTCCCATTACCGGATGAATATTATCAGGCAATGGGAAATAATTATTAATAGGGGTAATTTCGTTATATTTCTAATTACCAATCGGGGTTAATATCTGTAATGTTCTGGTTTGTAAGGTCCTTCAACAGGTACATCAAGATAGGCAGCCTGTTCATTTGTTAAAACAGTAAGCTTTACACCCAGTTTATCAAGATGAAGGCGGGCCACTTTTTCGTCAAGAATTTTTGGGAGCGTATAAACCTGGTTTTTATATTGTTTGTTTCTTAAGTGCAACTCCATTTGAGCCAGAACTTGGTTTGTAAATGATGCTGACATTACAAAACTTGGATGACCGGTGGCGCAACCCAAATTTAGCAACCTTCCTTCGGCCAGGATTAATACACTGTGCCCATCTGCAAAGGTCCATTTATCATACTGTGGTTTAATGTTGGTACGCTTTATACCGGGTATTTTGGCAAGCTCGGCCATTTGAATTTCATTGTCGAAATGACCAATGTTTCCAATAATGGCCATATCTTTCATTTTACCCATGTGCGAGGCAGTGATAATATCACGGTTACCGGTAGTAGTAATAAAAATATCGGCATACTCTAATGTATCTTCCACTGTAAGAACCTGGTAGCCTTCCATTGCAGCCTGCAGTGCACAAATGGGATCAATTTCCGTAATTATTACACGTGCTCCCTGGCCCTTTAATGATTGTGCGCTACCCTTTCCAACATCACCATACCCGCATACAACCGCAACTTTGCCTGCCAGCATAACATCAGAAGCCCTCATTATACCATCAGTTAAGGAGTGGCGACATCCATATAAATTATCAAATTTTGATTTTGTAACTGAATCGTTTACATTAATGGCGGGAAATGGCAGTAATCCCTGTTCAGCCATTTGGTATAACCTATGCACGCCTGTGGTTGTTTCTTCAGAAACACCCTTAATTGCATTGCGTTTTTTTGTCCAGCATTTTGGATCGCGGGCCATAACCTTTTTACATAGTGCCAGAAAAACCCCCCACTCTTCAGAATCCCTTGAAGGGTTAAAATCGGGAACTTTGCCTTCTGTCTCAAATTGCGAACCCTTAATCACCAACATTGTTGCATCGCCACCATCGTCCAGTATTAAATTTGGCCCTGACCCGTCTGGCCATGAGAGTGCCTGTTCGGTACACCACCAGTATTCTTCAAGGGTTTCGCCCTTCCATGCAAATACAGGTGTTCCTTTTGGATTTTGAACTGTCCCGTTTTTTCCAACTACCACAGCAGCCGCGGCATGATCCTGGGTTGAAAAAATATTACATGAAACCCATCGTACATCAGCACCTAATTCAACAAGAGTTTCAATTAAAATGGCTGTTTGTACTGTCATATGTAATGAGCCCATGATTTTCGCCCCGGCCAGGGGTTTCTGACCTTTAAATTCTGCCCTAAGCGCCATTAGGCCCGGCATTTCAATCTCTGCCAGATCAAGTTCTTTACGTCCCCATTCTGCAAGAGAAAGATCTTTCACTTTGTAATCCTGAGTTATAGTCATATTGTTTTATTTTCAAAATCGCTAATATTTTATTTAATTGAAAATTTACTGGTTTATTAAATTTCTTTAATAGTTTTTTCAAAAATATCGGGTTCATGGTTGGCCAGTACTTCCCGAATAATTTTTTCATCAATTTTTATCTGGTTTTTAAGTGAATCAACATCGGGAAATCGCATTTCATCCCTGGTTCTTGACACAAACTGAAGTGTAATCTCTTCAGAATAAATATCGTCATTAAAATCGAGAATATGTACCTCTATTGTACGGTTGTCAACCTGGTTATTAACTGTTGGCCTGCAACCTATATTTACCATTCCACCGTAATACTTTCCAATTACATTAACAAAACAAGCATATACGCCATCCGGGGGTACCAGTTTCACCCGTTCATCCATAACAAGGTTTGCGGTTGGGTATGATAACCTTCTGCCAAGGCGCATGCCTCCAATAACCCTGCCTGCTATCCTGTATTTATATCCAAGAAGCAGGTTGGCCTGTTGAATTTTACCTTTCATTAACATGTTTCTAATTCTTGTTGAACTAGGATATTGCCCATCAATGTCCACATGTCTGAATTGGGTAAGGTCAAAATTAAGTTTTCTGGATAATTTAAATATTTTCTCGATGGTTATTCCTCCTTTACCAAACCTGTGGTTAAATCCAATTATTAAATGGCCTATATTAAGTTGGTTTACCAGGATGTTTTCAAGGAACTCTGATGCTGAAAGTTCAGCTAATTCCTTGGTAAATGGAACCACAATGAGATGGTCGATCCCTAATTGACTAATGATCTGAATTTTTTCATCCATTGATGTTAACAGCCTCAGTTCTTTGGCATCATGTCCCAACACTATACGCGGGTGAGGCCAAAAAGTTAAAACCACTGATTCTTTGTTTTCGGCTAAAGCAATGTTTCTTACCCTGTTAAGTAACGCCCTGTGGCCAGGATGAACACCATCAAAAGTGCCCATTGTTACTATCGGCTTTTTCCCCTGGAATGATTCTATTGATGCGTGAACTTTCAACTTATTTTTGGTTTAAATTTTTTCTTTAAAGATTAAACATTTATTGAATCCAATAATCCTAAACATACGGTTCAGTTTTTATCAAAAACTTCAGTTGCTCCGTATTCCATTAGGTAAGATTTAATAAAACCATCTATTTGTCCATCTAATACTGCCTGAACATTTGATGTTTCATATCCAGTTCGAACATCCTTGACTAATTTATATGGCTGGAGGACGTAAGAACGAATTTGTGAACCCCATTCAATTTTCTTTTTTTGTGCTTCAATTTTATTCTTTTCTTCCATTTGCTTACGCAGCTCAATTTCAAATAATTGTGATTTAAGCATTCTGAGTGCGTTTTCTTTATTCCCACCCTGCGACCTTGATTCAGTGTTTTCAATAACTATACCGGAAGGAGCATGACGTAAACGCACTCCTGTTTCAACTTTATTGACATTTTGCCCACCAGCACCACTTGACCGGAATGTTTCCCATGTTATATCACCAGGATTAATCTCTATTTCAATTGATTCATCGATTAGTGGGATAACAAAAACTGAAGTAAAACTGGTCATTCTTTTGTTGGCCGAATTAAAAGGTGATAATCGTACCAGCCGGTGTACCCCGTTCTCACTTTTAAGGTAGCCATAAGCAAAATCACCTTCAAACTGAAGAGTAACAGTTTTTATTCCGGCTTCATCGCCAGCGAGATAGTGAGTTTCGTTAACCTTGTAACCGTTTTGTTCCCCCCACCTTATGTACATTCGCATAAGCATTTCTGCCCAATCTTGGCTTTCAGTACCTCCGGCACCGGCATTTATTTTAAGTATTGCTCCCATCTTGTCTTCTTCTTTTTGGAGCATATTTTTTAGTTCCAGATTTTCGATTTCATTTTTGGCAATATTAAACTGGCTTGTAATATCTTCTCCTTCAATATCACCGCTTTTATAGAATTCGAATAGGACTGTAAGATCTTCGATGTGGGTTTTAATTTTGTTGTAACCATCAACCCAGCTTTTAAGCTCCTTTATTTTTTTCATGTGGGATTCGGCTTTTTTAGCATCATCCCAAAATCCCGGAGCCTGGGCCCTTAATTCTTCCTCTTCAAGGTCAACGAGTTTTCGGTCAATGTCAAAGAAACCTCCTTAACGCCAACTCACGTTCACTTAAGTCTTTAAATTGTTCTGGTGTTATCATGATAAAAAAATAATTGGCAAAAATACTAAAAAATATTTAGTAAGGGCAGGATTTAAAAACAGCTTTAGGATTTATTAACTGGACTTTACTATTCAGAAACAACTGATTTTATTCTTTACAAACCATTATTTTTAGCGTAGGAAAAGTTTAGATAACTGATTGTTTAATAGTTTATAATCCTTTTTAACCCAAATTTGTCTTTAGCCATTTTTTCTAATGACCGTTATTAGAAATTAATAGTGTTAAGTTATTGATTACATGCCTTCTATTTTGACAAATCGCTAAAGAAAAACTAAAAATTTGTAATCAGAAATGCTTACAAATTAAGTTTTTCTAAAGCAGCCTGTACCGACTATTCGGTAGGGTTAATCCCGGCTAAGTCATTAGTTCATTGCCTTTCTAATGACTAATCCGGGTTTAATTAATTTAAGCCTTAATGGTTTCCAGTAATCAATAATTATTAATTTCCCCTTGTAAAAGTCCCTTTCCTTAACTCTGCGCAGTGGCGTGATATTAGTTTAAATGCCTGGAGATTACCCTGTCGTCCGGCTTTATCCCAATCATCACATGCTTTTTCTTTTAAGCCGGTATTAAAGTGCGCCATTCCCCTGTTCATCAAGGCATGGGTGTCTTTTCCATTTTGATTTATGGCCTTGTCAAACTCAAAAATAGCTTCAAGATAATCCTGGCGGCTTAGTTTTATGTTCCCTATTAAAGTATAAACCCCTGGTAACGCAGGGTTAAGCCTTGCCGCGGTTGCAAGATCAATTAAAGCCTTATCCTGGTTTGAAGAATGCTGAATAAACAATCTTCCCCTTTCATACCAAGCTTCGGCTAATAGCGAATCTGTTTCAAGGGCATAGGTATAACTCGCAACGGCCATTTTTACTTCACCAAAAAAGGACTGGATGCGGCCAATTTCAAGAAAAGCATCTGAAAAATTGGGGTTCTTATCAATTGCTTTAAATAAATCATCCATTGCTTTTTCTTTATCTCTTTCGTTTAAAAATGAGTGGGCCCTTGAATAGTAAGGATAGTAGCCGTTAGGGTTTAATTTGATGGAATAGGTAAAATCTTCACGGCCGCCAATATTGTTGCCATAGTTAAATCTTGACAATGACCTTAAGGCGTGTATTAGAGCATCATCGGGAATAATTTTAAGCAAACTTGTAAAAATTCTGGCCGATTCGAGCCAATTTCCCTGTCCCTGGTTTATGAGTGCCCTTGAGTATAAAGGTGTTGTAAGTGATTTACGTAAAGGATTATTTTTAAAAATAGTCCATGTTTGATTAATTGATACCCAATTGTCATCAGTAATTAATGATGTTGGAAGAAGATTACCCTTTATATTTGAATTGGTGAAATAATAAAATCCAATAAAATCTCCTGAAGAATTAACTATTGGAGAACATTCTGAAGCAGCTCCGGCCTCTATTTCAATATTGGCAAACCTTCCTATAAATGGAGCCCTGAGAATTGTCCCTATAACGCCATATCCCAAACCTTTTTCGGCATCTTTTGGATTTGTAAAAGCAAGGATATCTCCCTGGCTGTTAAATGGTTTTCTTGAAGGAACAAGGAAATCAATATCTTTTGTTCTTGGATTTTTTAACTGTATAAGAGCCAGGTTGCTGTAGGAATGAATTGCTATTATTCTGTGTAGGTCCAAGGGTTTTTCCTTATCATCGGTAAAAACTACAGTATCACCATTTTGAAAAAGCGATGCTGTAGTAATAGCCAAACCATCAGCACTGATAAAAAAGCCCCGTGCAGTATCAACCTGAATGCCTTTGGATGTTAATGCAAAAGCGTTTATTGATGATCTTGATGCTTTATCTAATTTGTCGACTATACTTTGGCCTGTTACAGTGAAAAGCCGCAATGCCATTAAAACAAGAAAAACAAATACCCTGAAATTTTTACACTGAAAGATTGATTGGATCAGGCATATTATTTTTCTCTTTTTTGGATTCATTGTATAAGAGTGATTTTTTTGTGAATTTAAAAATATTAATATAATTTTTTGTTTAGTTTATATAACTATTTGATTTAATAAACAATTTTGGAATGATTTACCCCAATTATAAATTGCCCGTTAAAATCTTGGATACATATGGGTTTGTTCCAAATAATCAACCCGGATTAGTCAATAGGGATGCAATGAAATAATGACTTTGCCTGGTTTAATGTTTTTCCATTAAATATTAATTGGAGGAGCAAAAAATTAGTCTTGGTTTAGCTTAGGTAAAATGATATCGGATTCGGATTAAATTGTTTATATAAAACTTACGTGTATGGTGTAATAATACAAATTCAATCATATTACAACCCTTATTTGCTTGTTTAATTTCAAACTTTTAAATGTATTATCCATCAATTTAATTAAAAAGGCTTAGCTTTTTTAAAAACCAAAAACTACAGTGTAAATTTCTTTAGATATAAATTGATAATGGTTTTAGAGTTGACATATAGTTTAATAGAAGTGATAAAAAAAACGTAACACAAATTAATTGAGTTACGCTTTTCAGGGGTGATAGACCGGTCTCGAACCGGCGACCTCCAGAACCACAATCTGGCGCTCTAACCAACTGAGCTACAATCACCATTTTTAGATGTGCAAATATAACCGTTTTTCTTCTAAATTTGCAAACGAAAATTAAAAAAGGAAATTACCTTTTTTTATGCAGAATTTGATGATTAATTCATTAATATTTGAAAATGAAGTTTTTTCCATATAACGAAAATCTGGAGCGACAACAAAAAAAAATAATGTCACGCTTTCGCAAGCTGATGAATGGTGAAACTTCACATCAACTGGAGCTTGCAGGGATAAATTATCGGAAGGCATACGGAGTCTCGCTGGTTCACCTAAGACAATTAATGCGTGAGTTTGAACCTGATAACAACCTGGCTGAAAGATTATGGCACAGGAACATCCGTGAATCTATGATTTTAGCTACAATGTTAGCCAAACCGAACGATTTAGCAGATGATCAGATAATTGAATGGGCGGGAAAAATTAATAATATTGAACTGGCCGAACAGGTTGCATTTAATCTTTTGGGCAGAAGAAATAATATTCAGCAAATAATCGAGAAATGGATATTCCACCAGGTTGTTTATGTGAGATATTCGGCCTTAATGGCTATAGGATGGCATTTTAGGTTTGTTGGAACGGAACTTAGCTTGTATGTAAAAGAGAATTTGCCAATTTTTGATGCCCTGGTAACCGATAAAATTATGATCAGATCAGTGGCGCACTGTTTAAAAATGGCTGCAAGGTTTAATTCCGAGTTGTCTAAACCTGTAGCAAAACTAGCAGGGGAATGGAGCAAATCCGGTGATCTTCAGTTACAAATGACTGGAATTGAAGTTCTGGATGAAATAATGATTAGTTTATAATTTTTTGTTATAGGTTGTGTTAAACGGAAATCAAATATCATATTTCTAAAATTCAAATTTACTTTTTTTGCATAGTTGGAAAGTTTTGTAAAAAGCAAAAATTTAAAAATTTTGTTCTGATGGATAATCTGGAGTCTTATTTTTTGGAGTTTAAAAATAATACCATTGGAAATGATGCTACCATAACTACTCCTTTTGGTGAGAAACCATTGGTTTACGCTGACTGGATCGCATCCGGCCGTCTGTATAAGCCAATTGAGGATATTATTATTAGTAAAATAGGCCCGTTGGTTGCAAATACACATTCCGAATCAAGCAACACAGGAATGATTATGACTAACATTTATAAATTATCCCACAAAATAATTAAACAACATGTAAATGCCGGATCTGAGGATGTTATAATAACGGCAGGGGCCGGAATGACCTGTGTAATAAATAAACTTCAGAGAATCCTTGGGTTGCGTGTTCCCGACCAGGCACGAAAATACTACCACCTCCCGCCTGAAAACAGACCTGTGATTTTTCTAACCCACATGGAACACCATTCCAATCACACATCCTGGCTTGAAACCAACGCCGATGTAGTTGTTCTTGAGCCAAATGACGATTTAATGGTTGATCCCGGGGTTTTAAGGGACGAAATAAAAAAGTATAAAAACAGAGCAATTAAAATAGGAAGTTTTACTGCATGTTCAAATGTTACAGGTATAATTACTCCTTATTATGAATTAGCCAGAATTATGCATGAAAATGGAGGATTCTGTTTTGTTGATTTTGCAGCCAGTGCACCTTATGTCAAAATCGATATGCATCCATCTGATCCAATTGAAAGGTTAGATGCAGTATTTTTTTCACCACACAAATTTTTAGGGGGACCAGGTTCTTCAGGTGTAGTAGTTTTTAATTCGGCAATTTATCATAATAGTACACCCGATGATCCGGGAGGGGGTACGGTTAACTGGACAAACAGGTGGGGGAAATACAGGTTTATAGAAGATATTGAAATTAGAGAAGATGGTGGTACCCCTGGATTTTTACAATCTATCAGGGCTGCGTTAAGCATTAGTTTAAAAGAAAAAATGGGGATTGAGCATATCCGGAAAAGGGAAGAATTGATGCTGTTAAAAATTTTTTCTGAGTTAAAGAAAATACCCAACCTGAGGATTCTTGCACAAGATCAGGAGATCAGGCTTGGAGTTGTTTCTTTTTACATTGAAGGTGCCCATTTTAACCTCGTAGTTAAGTTGCTTAACGACCGGTATGGAATTCAGGTCAGGGGAGGGTGTTCCTGTGCCGGAACATACGGGCACTATTTATTGCATGTCGATTATTTTACATCGAATTCAATAACCCGGAAAATTGACATGGGCGATTTGTCTGAAAAACCAGGATGGGTACGTTTATCAATACATCCAACAACTTCAAATAATGAACTTGATTATATTATTGAAGCCATTAAAGCAGTAGCTAAAAACTTTGTTGAGTGGGCTAAAGAATATAAGTATGACCCTCATAAAAACGAGTTTTATTTTGGGGGCCATCCTGTTCCAAGCCCTGAAAATTATCTTTCGTGGTTCCAGTTTTAAAGTTTTAATTGATTTGGTTATTTTTGCCCACAGGATACTTAATAATTGTACAGATCTGGCAAGTGTAACTTAATTCATAACTTCTGTTTAATTATTTATCACTGATTTGTTATTAAATACAAATTATCCAGTTAAAGAATCAAAAATTTGGATCGTCTGTATTTTAATTATAATTTTTTAAATGACAAGCTTTTAACCATTCTCAAATTCGTATTAAAAAACTGAATTTTATGCATATTATCCCTGTTGATTCAAGAAAAACAAGAACTCAATTTTTTGATGTTGTAAGCCTGGTTTATAAAAATGATCCGGTTTATGTTCGCCCTCTTGATGTAATGATTGAAGAGATTTTTAGCCCTGCAAAAAATGAATTCTACAAGCATGGCAGTGCCAGGTTGTTTATTCTGATAGATGAAAAAAGTATCCCGATTGGCCGGATAGCTGCATTTATTAATAATAAAAAGGCTTTTGGTTTTGACCAGCCAACTGGCGGGATAGGTTTTTTTGAATGTATAAATAACAGGGGGGCCGCATTTATGTTGTTTGATGCCGCCAAAAAATGGCTTGAGGAAAAAGGCATGGAAGCTATGGATGGACCAATAAATTTTGGTGAAAACGATAATTTCTGGGGACTATTGGTTGATGGTTTTACAAAACCATCCTTTGGAATGCAGTATAACCCGCCCTATTATAAAGGCTTTTTTGAAGATTATGGTTTTACCAATTATTTTGAACAGGTTACCAATCATCTTGACTTATCAAAACCATTTCCCGAAAGGTTCTGGAAAATTGCAGGAAGGATAGTTAGTAAGCCTGAATACAGTTTCAAGCACTTTAAATGGAAGGATAGCGAAAAATTTATTAAGGATTTTAAGTTAATTTACGATGATGCCTGGCAGTTTCATGAGAACTTTACACCAATGAACCCTGATACTCTTAGGAAATCATTGAGGGAAGCAAAACCATTCCTAATAGAGAATCTTGTATGGTTTGCATATTGTGATGGCGAACCAGCAGCCCTTTTGGTCATGTTTCCCGATATTAATCAAATTCTTAAACACTTTAACGGCAAATTTAATTTATGGAATAAACTTAGATTTGTTTACTATAAATATACTAACACAATGACTCGCTTACGAGCAGTAGTTATGGGCGTTCGCCCAAAGTATCAACGTCTTGGTATCGAGTCAGGTATATTCTGGCAACTCAGAAATGTTGTTGCCGAAAAACCTCATTATGAAGAACTCGAACTCTCATGGGTTGGAGATTTTAATTCACGTATGCAGGCCATACATGAGGCAGTTGGGGCCGATTTTGGCAAAAGGCATATTACTTACAGGTTTATTTTTGATGAGGAAAAACGAAAAGAAGAACATAGGGCTGCAAAAATCCCTTTTGATAACAGAAGGACTAATACCAAAGATTTTGAAACGAACTCCTAAATAACTGAAACATAATCGTAAAGCATCGATGGCCCATTTTTTTTAAAAAACACTAAAAAGGTTTGGCAATATTGGGGTTAATATTTACCTTTGCAAACCATTTTGGTAAATAAAAACTGGTTGACCGGCCAATTAAAATAGATTGAATGTGAAAATCTTGCCGGAGTGTCAGTAAATAGAGAAATTTAAATTTAAATTCAATGAAAAAGGGAATTCATCCTGATAATTATCGTTTGGTTGCATTCAGGGATATGTCAAATGGTGATGTTTTTATTACCCGCTCAACAGCTAATACACGTGAAAAAGAAGTTATCGACGGAGTTGAGTATCCGGTTGTTAAACTTGAAATTTCAAGTTCATCGCACCCATTTTATACAGGTAAAATGAAACTTGTTGATACAGCTGGTCGCGTAGATAAGTTTATGAACAGATATCAAAAACATTTTGATAACAGAAAAAAATAAAAAGCAATCAAAACTTTTAAAAGCTTCGGTAATTCCGGAGCTTTTTTTTTATATTAAGAATAAATTGTCAACTAAGGGAAATTTAAAAATCAAAATTTAATTTTGACTGAAATGGATAATATCAGGAATATTATTTTCATTGATGATGAAACACATCAATCACTTTTACCTTTAACTTTTACACGTCCAACAGGGGCCATTCGGGTGGGAATATTATCAATTGCCGATAAATGGTCGTTGCGATTAAATTTGCCCTACAGTTTTTATTGCAAACCATACCTTCAAACCAAGTTTCCACTAAAATTATCCGACGATAATATAGTTATTTTCGGAGGGTTATTGCCCGGCCAGGATATTATTAATAATCTTAATAATCTAAAAACCGGACAAGGTATTTTCAGTAACGGGCAATTGCTTATCTGCAGGGTCACCAGGGCACAGTTTAATTCGGTACTACTTGGTAAGGCCGATTTTTTGGAGCAAATTTTATTTGAAGGAAAATTTGAATCAATTTCACATACTTACAACATTATTTCGAAAAATAAGCAGGAAATTTCTAACGATTTTGATTTACTTACAAAAGGCAGAGTTTCAGAAAAATTAAGTTCAACAGTAACAATTGTCGGGGCTGAAACGAATCCAGAACTGAGAAAAAAAATTTTTCTTGAGCCAGGGGCTAAAGTAGAGTATGTAATGTTAAACCCGGCAGAAGGCCCGGTTTATATTGGACGTGATACATTAGTTATGGAAGGAAGTATAATCCGGGGGCCATTTGCTATGTGTGAACATTCACAGGTAAACATGGGAAGTAAAATTTATGGTGGCACCACACTGGGACCCTGGTGTAAGGCCGGAGGGGAATTAAACAATTCAATAATGCAGGGTTACTCAAACAAAGCCCATGATGGTTTTTTGGGCGATTCATTTATTGGCGAATGGTGTAATCTGGGTGCTGACACCAATACTTCAAACTTAAAAAATGATTTTGCTGAAGTAAAATTATGGGATTATCAAACAAGTCGTTTTCTGAAAACCGGAATGCAGTTTTTAGGACTTATTATGGGTGATTATTCCAGATGTGGCATTAACACAATGTTTAACTCTGGCACGGTCGTGGGAGTTGCCTGTAACTTATTCGGGCCGGGGTTTCCCCGTAATTTTATTCCGTCATTTGCAATGGGAGGTGCGCATGGGTTTAAAAATAATACCTTGAACGATGTTTTTAGGACAATAAAAATTGCCCAAGAACGGCGAAACTTAAATTTTACCGATACAGATGCACAAATTCTTAAAGAAGTTTTTGAAATAACCAAAACTTTCAGAACTTTTTAGACAGGTTAAAGGTTTTGGCACATCAATTGACTTGCATAGGTTACCCTATAAAATAATTTGAAGTGCGACATTTTGGCATGATTAAATGCCGTGTAAGAAATTAAATGAAAAACGTGAAAGTTTCTATAAAGCCATTAGCATTAAGCGATTACATGGAATCTGATGCCCATTATATTCCAATTGTTGGTGACAATATAAATGAACAGGAAGTATTTGATGACATAAATACGGATGAATTACCAATTCTTCCTCTTAGGAATACAGTTCTGTTTCCGGGCGTTATTGTTCCAATAACTATTGGGCGCGAAAAATCAATGAGTCTTATACGTGACGTCCAAAAATCCAAAGGATATCTGGGTGCAGTATCGCAAATTGATTATAAAATTGAAGAACCTGCTCCAGGTGATTTGTACAGAATTGGTACTATTGCACAGATTATTAAGGTGCTTGAAATGCCCGATAACTCAACATCGGTAATTATCCAGGGCAAAAAACGATTTGCCTGGAATAAAATAGTTTCTGAAGATCCGTATTTTAAAGCATCGGTAACAGTACTGGATGATGTGTTGCCATCAAACGATAAAAAAAGAGAATTTGAAGCATTAATTGGTTCTCTTAAAGACTTGTCCCTTAAAATAATAAGATACTCAACAAATATTCCCCCAGAAGCATCCTTTGCAGTAAAGAATATTGAAAATCCAATATTCCTTATAAATTACATTGGTGCAAATGCAGAAATTAAAACAGCTGAAAAACAAAGGATCCTTGAAATTGATGATATTAAGGAAAGAGGCTTAAAGTTGGTTGAGCACCTTGTCAGGGAGGTTCAACTGCTGGAGATTAAAAATGATATCCAGTTAAAAGTAAAACTGGATATGGATCAACAGCAAAGGGAGTATCTTTTGCACCAGCAAATGAAAACCATTCAGGACGAGCTGGGTACAAGCCCCATTGAGCAGGAAATAAGAGATATGGAGTTGCAGGCCAAGAAAAAGAAATGGGGAAAGGAAGTTGCAGCTACATTTCAAAAAGAGTTGGGTAAATTGCAAAGGTTAAACCCTGCTGCTGGTGAATATTCTGTTCAATACAGTTATCTTCAAACCCTGCTCGAAGTTCCCTGGAACCTATATACCCGTGATAACTTTGATTTGAAAAGGGCCAAACGCATTCTCGACCGGGACCATCATGGTCTTGATAAGGTTAAGGAAAGAATTCTTGAACATTTGGCTGTACTTAAATTAAAAGGAGATTTAAAATCTCCAATTCTTTGTCTTTATGGCCCTCCGGGTGTAGGTAAAACTTCTTTGGGTAAATCTGTTGCCGAAGCGTTGGGCCGTAAATATGTCAGAATGTCGTTGGGAGGGTTGCACGATGAGGCCGAAATACGTGGACACCGGAAAACATACATTGGTGCAATGCCCGGCCGGATAATTCAGAATATTAAAAAAGCCGGTGCTGCCAATCCTGTTTTTATCCTTGATGAAATTGACAAAATTAGCAATAGTTTTCATGGCGACCCGGCATCGGCTTTACTTGAAGTTTTGGACCCCGAGCAAAACAGTGCCTTTCATGATAATTACCTTGAGTTGGATTTTGACCTTTCAAAGGTTATTTTTATTGCAACAGCCAACACACTTAGCACTATATCGCCTCCACTTTTAGACAGAATGGAATTGATAGATGTTAGCGGTTATATAATCGATGAGAAGGTTGAAATCGCCAAGAAGCATTTAATTCCAAAACAACTGGATAACCACGGAATATCAAAAGGAATTGTTTCACTATCGCCAAAAATTCTGGAGGGAATAATTGAAAAGTATACACGCGAATCTGGAGTAAGGGAACTCGATAAGGTACTAGCAAGGCTATGCCGAAAAGTTGCACTTAAAATTGCCATGGATGAGCCTGTGAAAAAAAATCTGGCAATTTCTGATTTGGTTGAATATCTTGGTATTGAAAAATATTCAAAGGACAGCTGGCAAAAGGAAGAATATGCAGGGGTTGTAACCGGGCTTGCCTGGACAGCTACAGGAGGTGAAATTTTATTTGTTGAAACTAGTTTAAGTAAAGGAAAAGGCTCTTTAACCCTAACCGGTAACCTGGGTGATGTTATGAAAGAATCAGCCGTTTTGGCCCTTGAGTACCTTAAGGCTAATTCGTCCAAATTTGGTATTGATGAAACCAAGTTTGAAAATTCTAATTTTCATGTTCATGTTCCCGAGGGTGCCATACCAAAGGATGGCCCTTCAGCAGGGGTGACTATGGTAACATCTTTAGCTTCGGCATTAAGTAAAAGAAAAGTTAAAGCCAGGCTTGCAATGACCGGTGAAATTACTTTACGTGGGAAAGTGCTTCCCGTTGGTGGTATAAAAGAAAAAATCCTGGCCGCCCGGAGAGCTGGTATTTATGACATAGTTCTTTCGGCAGAAAATCGTAAAGATATTGATGAAATTAACCCAATTTATTTAAACGGGCTTAGTTTTCATTTTGTTAAAACAATAAATGAAGTATTGAATATTTCTTTGTTACCTGAGATATTAGAATAAGTATAATTATTAGGCATCAATAGCAATAAAGGTTTCATCAAAACTGTTTATAAGCGATTCCATGTCAGGGTTAAGCCTGGCCAAAGCCCGTTTAATTATTGATTTTGGAATGTGCTTAAAATAAGCCTGGGCTAAAGCTCCTGTTATACTGGCTATAGTATTGCTTGGGCCTCCTATGGCAATTGCAAACCGTATTGATTCCTCAAAGTCAGATGCCTCTAAAAAAGCTGCAAGTGCCGGAGGTACCGGTGTTTCCAATCGATGGCCATCTTTAATTATATTTTTCCAATATCCAACATTCAGGTTAAGGTCGTAATTAAAATGAACTGAAATAAAGGCTTTAATTTCTTTGCGGGTAGCGCCATTTTTTGCCAAATATAATGCCGAAGCAGTTGCCTGGGCAGCTTCAATTCTTACAGGGATGTTATGGGTAATTTGTGTTGTTTCTTTGGCTTCCATTAATGCATATTCCAATGAGGGGGCAGCAAAACCAATTGGGCTTATCCTACGGGCAGCTCCGTCACCTTCGCTTACATAAGTGCCTATAGCGCCATTCTTTATCCAGTTGTAAAATTGTGGTTTGTATCCGGCATCCGGAAATTTCAATACCCACTCAATTAATGAATCTTTGTAACTTTTTTTATTTAATACTGAATCAGCTGTAGCCAGAGTTAATACCGTATCATCAGTAAATTCAGATATAGGCTTAAAAAGCTGAAAATCAGTGGTCAGGCAGTTTTTTTTAATAAAACCTGACCCTATAATATCTCCTATTATTGCACCTTTCATATTATAAAAGGGTTATTGAGTTTTGTGAGGTTTAACAGATGTTTTTTCTTTTCGGGACGAATATCACAAGTTTTAACAGAATATCAAATTTTTTTTTAAATTTTATTGGTTAAATTTTTCTTATTTCTTCAGAATTAGTTAAATTATTAACACCTTTAAACCTACAACACTAAAGCAGTATAAATATTATTTTGTTAAACAAATAATGATGTATATTTAATTTTAATTGTTAATGTAAATAGTTGATTGGTACATTTTCAGGGGATATATTTATCCATATTTTTCTGCTTAACTTTCATTATATGAATACAGTAATAAAATATCTAATTTTCGTATTGGTTTTTTTATCCGGATTGTTTCTTTTGTGGTTTTTCAGGTCAGTAATGCTTTTTATAGCTATTTCGGCAGTTTTGTCATTAATTTTTAGACCATTGGTTGATGCAATAAAACTATTTAATTATAAAAATATTAAAATAGGAAACGGTTTAGCAGCGTTTTTTACTGTAAGTGTGATATGGGCTTTTATAATTGTTGTGTTTTGGTTCATATTACCATTAGTTGGAAGTGAGTTACAATACCTGTCAAAGGTTGACATTCCGGTTGTTGTTGATAGAATGTGGCAATTGTTGTTACAGGCAATTGAGCCTTTTAGGGAAAATAACCCAGAATTAGTGGGATTAATTGAACTGCAAATTAAAGATATGGCTGTAGCGCTTTTTGACTTTGGGCATTTCAGAACAGTATTTGCATCCATTTTTGATTTTTTTGGAGGTGTTTTTGTAGCATTGTTCGCCATCACTTTTATTACATTTTTTTTCCTGAAAGAGGAGGGGTTGCTGGTAAGGGGAATTTTACTTTTTATACCTGAACATTATGAATCCGGATTAATTCATGCCATCAAATCAATCAGGAGTTTGCTCCGCAGGTATTTTATAGGGGTTATTATTCAAACCCTGTTAATTACCATTTTGGTAACAGTTGGTTTTTATATTATTGGTATCGGGTTTAACCACGCAGTAATAGTTGGTTTGGTAAGCGGGTTACTTAATATTATTCCCTATGTTGGACCTTTAATAGGGTCTTTTTTCGGTACTATTGTAAGTATAATTATTTATCTGCAAACACCGCTTGATATTGGATTTATTCAACTTTTGTTTTCGACTTTAACAGTTTATGCGATTGTTCAATTAATTGATAATATAGTTTTTCAGCCATTAATTTTTTCAAGTAGTGTTAAAGCCCACCCGCTTGAAATTTTTTTGGTAATTCTGGCTGCAGGTTATATTTCAGGTATTATTGGAATGTTCCTGGCAATACCTGTTTACACCATATTAAGGGTCGTTGCGCGCGAATTCTTTTTTAACTATCGTTTAGTTCAAAAACTTACAGGTAAACTTTAAAATCCCATTTTTGAATTACCTTTATTCATTTATTTTAATTACCCAACCTCGTTAACAGGAACTTCCTTCTTTTTGCTTGTGGCAATTAAAATAGCATAGTTAAACCCCTTTTGCTTTATAATATTTAGAAACTCCAGGGCTTTAATGTAATCAGAAAATAATCCTGCTTAAAATTGATCAACCCCATCGAAACTAAACTATTGAAGCGTAAGAAAATTAGTTTCTAAAGGGTTGTGTCCAGGTTGATAAAACCTCTGAATTGAACACTGTAAAATATGCCATTTTAGGGCAACTTTAGAACCAGGGTGTTATTTCCGGTTTCCATCTGGAGCTTATCAAAAGTTTTATTGTTATATAATCACTACTGTCCGATAAATTTTTCGATAAGATGCTATAATGCCAACTAATTGGGGTGTCCCTACAGGACACTGAAAATTGGGGTCGATTCATCTTTACCGATATTCTGTACCTGACGGCACAGTACCGTTAGGGACTAAAGATCGGTAAAACACTTAATTGAGAATTGAACTTTTGTCACGTTAGGGACAAAACAACTTTTTATCGGATAGTAGTGTTATATAATATTTCAATTTAATTGCCACTATCTGCAATTTTGTTGTTTCTATCCATTGTGCCTGATTCTTGAGGCCATATAACAAAAACCATAACAATAAGCAATACTGTTAATACCATGAAAAACAAAAATTGAAACAAAATTATTTTATTGAACCTGTTAATTTATGTGATTATTTTTGGATGTTAACCCTAAGATGCTGAAATTCAGATACTGTTAAATCATTTTTATTAACATCAATTATTTATTTGTATTTTAAAGTTGGAACACTCATGTTTTATAATTTGCTTTTAACAAATAATCTTTAATTATCTATTTATTAGCATTATGGTATTGAAAATTAAAAGCCAAACTGAAGTTCCGTGTAATGAAAAGAAATTAATTTGATTTTTTGGCACAACATTAGGTTACTTGTTAAAACCGGTTTTAATCATTGTTTCGCATATAATGATTAGCCATGAAAACAATATCAATTTACAGAAAAGTCAATTCAATAATATTATTATCATTGGTTGCAACAATTGGGGTCAGCCAGGAAACAATCAGGCAGAATCGCCGGGATTACTGACAAAACGAAGGAACGCAGGTTTATTCGTGAAAGAATAGGGACAGTTATCATAAACAATCGGAAGAAAAAGTGAGCAAAGGGAGAGTTAACAATGCTAAAAAATATTACGAAAGTAAAAATTAGTACCACCCTAATAAAAAATCTAAACCCTTTAACCATAAACATAATAATCAGGATAAGGATTTAAATCATTATTATGCCCATATTTATAGGGGCAGTCATAGGGATGTAAAGTGGAAACCAAATTATAGCAACGGATATCAAAAACATCTTTCTTCAAAAAGGGGCAATATTTTTTATTTCAAAGGAGTAGAATATTATCATGTGGATAATTCAATTTACAGACATGCACCGGGTTACGGTTATTATCAGGTTGATTACCCATTTGTTTTTGTAAGGCATTTACCATCTGGAGTATTTGTCAGAAATTATTATTGTAACCGCTGCTTTTTTTCAATTGGGTATGTTTATTTACCCTATGAACATTGATATATTATTGTTCCCCAGCCTGAAAGGCCAACCTTTTCACTTAATATAGAATTGAGATAGTTAAAATTTATAACACATAAGAATTAAATAATTAAATCAACCTGACCATTTTTATTGGTCCGGTTTTTAAGTTAAGCTAAATCTAAAGATGTTTAAGGATAAGTTCGCTCTTTTTTAAAACATCTTTTATTGAAGGGTAAGCCTGGTCTATCAAACCAGGTGACTCAGCCGGTCTAACCCATATAGCGTATTCAATATTTTCGTCAGTTTGCGGAACCGGTATTTGAACCCCGTTATAAACCATCTCAAACCATTTTGTTTCCTTTAAAATTGTATTTTCTTTAAGCGTATAAACATGATATGTGGTTGCAAGCATGCCGGTTATTACCAATCCCGGCAAACCGCATTCCTCTTCAACTTCACGATGTGCAGCCTGTTCATACGACTCGTTTTTCTCAATTTTACCTTTTGGCAAATCAACCTTCCCAAGTCTTTTAATAATTAAAAATTTGGTTTTGTCAGCATTCCAAACAAGTCCGCCAGCAGCAATAATGTTTTTAAAAACCTTACGGAAGTTTTGCAGCAATTTTCTCTCATTATGCCAATAAATAATTGCACTTTTTAGGTTAGTGTTATTTTTAAAGTTTTGGATAAATTTATTAAGTTCGCCCTGATTTGAATATTTAAGAATAGAATTAAAATCATCGGTTAAATCCTTTTTAATTTTGCTTGTTAGGATAATAACCCTCTCATTGAAATAAACTTTGTACATTTGAATTATGAAAAAGAATGAAGAATTAATAGCATCACAACTATTACAAATAAAAGCAATAAAATTGCAACCGGCAAACCCGTTTACCTGGGCATCAGGATGGATTTCACCTATTTATTGCGATAACCGAAAAACCCTATCGCACCCTAATGTTCGGAATTTTATTAAAATTCAGTTTGCCCGCACTATAATGGAAAACTATCCCGAAGTTGACGTTATAGCCGGAGTTGCAACCGGGGCCATAGCACAGGGCGCAATGGTGGCCGATATATTGGGGAAACCTTTTATATATATTCGTTCCACGCCCAAAGGGCATGGCCTTGAGAATTTAATTGAAGGGGACCTTAAACCAGGGCAAAAAGTTGTGGTAATTGAAGATTTGGTTTCAACTGGTGGAAGTAGCTTAAAGGCGGTACAGGCAGTTCGCGACAATGGTGGTGAAGTTTTGGGTATGCTGGCCATTTTTACCTATGGATTTCAATTGGCACATGACAACTTTAAAAAGGCTGGGGTTGAACTTTCAACATTAAGTTGCTACCAATCTCTTCTTAAAGTTGCTGTGGACATAGGCTATGTTTCCTCTCAGGATTTAGCAACACTGGAAGAATGGAGGAAAAACCCCGGTGAATGGAACCAAAAAAAATAATTTTATTGATTTACTTCCTTTTTTTATTTTTATCTGCAAGTGGTTATTGTAAATTTTTAAGTTCCAAATGACTCATTTCGAAAGCCAGAAGAAGTTTATTCCTTTTCACCCGGTAATTGTTTTTGATTATATTTCAGATTTTAATAATCTCGGTAATCTCTTTACAAATACGAAAATTAATGATTGGCAAAGTGATTATGATACATGTAGTTTCAAAATTACGGGAATTGGTTTTATTGGGTTGCAAGTTGTGGAAAGGCAGCATTACAACCGTATAAAATATTCAGCAAACGGTAAAACTCCCTTTAATTTCTTTTTATTTATTGATTTGCTGGATGAGAGTGAAAATAATTGCTCCATTAAAATTTCTATGCATGCTGATTTAAATCCAATGTTGAAACTGATTGTTTCTGATCATATTACCAGGTTTCTTGATTTATTGACCAATTCAATTTCCGGTTATCAATTTCAGGAATAGCAGGAATTAAAAAATAATACTGCCTGGTAATGTTTATTTTAAATCGATAGTTTTAGGAGGTAATAATGAACAGTTAAAAGATAGACCCTTCAGTTAAAAAATTTTAAAGGGATAACTAATATTTATTTTTTATTAAATTGGAATACAAACAAAACTAATGGACAAAAGATACTTCCTTAAATGAATAGGTTCTTTTATTACCCGATATATCTGTTAGCAAAAGATGTCCGCTATCCTGAACGCTATCTATTTTGGCAGTAAACTCTCCATTTTCATCCTTAAATAAATGAAACCCTGTATTTCTGTATAGAAGATTAAAATAATCCCTTCGAATTGATTTTATCCCTTGTTCAATCCAATTTACATATCTTAAAAACAAAGCCTGCCTAATTTGTTGAAACAATTCCTCAGGATCATAATTTTTTCCTGTAATCATTTTTATTGATACCGGATTAGGGGCATCCGAAATAAATATTTCCTGGTTTACATTTAATCCAATCCCAACAATTGTAAAGGCTATGGATGAAGCTGATAGAGAATTCTCAATGAGAATACCGGCAAGTTTTTTATCTCCTGAATAGATATCATTTGGCCATTTTATTTTTACATCGGCAATTATTGGTTTTAATACATCAGAAATAGCTGTTGTAACCAATTGGGTTAACCTGAATTGCTTCTGGATTTGAAGAGATCGTGGATAAAGCAAAAGTGAAAACGTAAGGTTTTTATCCTTTTCGCTTTCCCAATAATTACCAATTTGACCTCTTCCGGCAGTCTGTTCGGACGTTATAACAACCGAAAATTCTGGCAGTTCGCTATTAGCCACCAACTCCTTTAACCTGGTATTTGTAGAATCAAGGCTTTGGAAACGAAAAACTCCGGGTATTTCATCCATTTGTTATAATTCTGTTCAAAAATTTAAAGATGTGTGGATAACGATTATCTTTTTCAAGGTCGAAATTAGGCAATAAAATCTTATGAAAGTGTTATCTTTGAGCAGAAATTTAAATAACGCTTTGTTAAGGTTAAAATTTCCTGATGGTTTAAATTTTAATTTTATGATAGATATAATAGTTGGGTACCAAATAAATATATGAATAGTATAAAGAATAAACGGGCTGTTGATAATGATGTTAAAAAGGCGGCCAAAGCATTGGTTGATAAGGTTATTGAAGGAATTCAGGAAAAAAAAGGGGTAAACATTACAGTTTTGGATTTAACAGCCCTGGAGAACACTATAACCAGTTATTTTGTTATTTGTGATGGGGACAGCAATGTTCATGTTGATGCGATATCAGATTCAATTTATGAGTTTGTTAGAAATAATATAAACGAAAAACCCAGTCATGTTGAGGGAAAGGAAAATGCTCAATGGATATTACTTGATTATTTTGATGTTGTTGTACATGTATTTCAACGGCCTGTGAGAAGTTTTTACAATCTTGAGGCACTGTGGGCTGACTCCGTCAGAACCGATATTCCCAACCTTTTCTGATTTTAAGTAAACGCAATTTTAATTTAGAATGGCAAACGAAAAAAACAATATGGAAGAAAAACCTATGGTCAAAATGCCTAGGTTCAATGCTTACTGGATTTACGGAATTATTTTATTGTCGTTGGTACTGGTAACTTTTTTAAATACCGATAATGAACCCAAGGAAATACAATGGAGTAATTTCGAAAAAGAAATTTTGCCCACCGGTGATATAAAATTAATAGTTCTTGTATCAAACGAAGGGAAGGCCGAGATAACAATAAAGGAAGAGAGTGTTGAGAAATACAAGGACAAATTTAAGGACCAGAAAAGTATTCCGGTTAATGGCCCTCATTTTTCAGTTAGACCGCCAAATATTGATAAGTTTGAGGAAGCAAGGAAAATAGCTCAGGATAAATACGGTATTGATATTCCTGTTAGTTATGATGAGAGGGTAAATCTTTTTCGTGATTTCTTTGGAATGATGTGGCCTTTACTCCTAATTCTTGCAATCTGGATTTTTGTATTCCGAAGAATGAGTTCGCAGGGTGGCGGAGGAGGAGGTAATATTTTCAATGTGGGAAAGTCAAGGGCCCGAATGTTTGATAAAGAGTCGGCCATTAAGGTTACTTTTCAAGATGTAGCCGGGTTAGTTGAAGCAAAACAGGAACTTGAAGAGATAGTAGAATTTCTAAAAAAACCTGAAAAGTTCACTGAATTGGGTGGTAAAATTCCTAAAGGGGCCCTGCTTGTTGGACCTCCGGGAACAGGGAAAACTCTCCTTGCCAAAGCTGTTGCAGGTGAGGCAAATGTTCCCTTCTTTAGCATGTCAGGTTCCGATTTTGTTGAAATGTTTGTTGGTGTTGGGGCATCCAGGGTTAGGGATTTATTCAGAAAAGCAAAAGAAAAAGCACCTTGTATAGTTTTTATTGATGAAATTGATGCCATTGGGCGTGCAAGAGGAAAAAATGCCAATTTTGGGGGTAATGACGAAAGGGAGAATACCCTGAATCAATTACTTACCGAAATGGATGGTTTTGCAACTAATAGCGGTGTAATAATCCTTGCCGCCACAAACCGGGCTGATATTCTTGACCGTGCACTGATGCGTGCCGGAAGGTTCGACAGGCAAATATCTGTTGAATTGCCTGACTTAAATGAAAGAAATGAGATTTTTGTTGTGCATTTACGCCCGCTAAGATTGGCCGAAGATGTAAAATCAGATTTTTTGGCACGTCAGTCCCCAGGCTTTTCCGGGGCCGACATTGCAAATGTTTGCAATGAAGCTGCTCTAATAGCAGCACGTAAAAACAAGAAGCTGGTCGAAAAGGAAGATTTTCTTGACGCAGTTGACAGAATAGTTGGTGGATTGGAAAAGAAAAACAAGATTATATCTAAAGATGAGAAGAAAGCTGTTGCCTATCATGAAGCAGGGCATGCAACGATTAGCTGGCTGCTTGAGTATGCCCATCCATTGGTGAAAGTTACAATTGTGCCACGTGGTAAAGCCCTTGGGGCAGCCTGGTATTTGCCCGAGGAGAGACAGTTGAACACTGAAGAACAAATTCTTGATGAAATGTGTTCCGCTTTAGGTGGAAGGGCGGCTGAAGAGTTAATTTTTGGTCGTATTTCGACAGGTGCATTAAGCGACCTTGAAAAAGTTACCAGGCAGGCCTATGCAATGGTATCCTATTTTGGTATGAGTAAGAAAATTGGAAACATTAGCTTTTTTGACTCCACAGGTCAAAACGAATATGCTTTTAATAAGCCATACAGCGAAAAAACTGCCCAACTTATTGATGAAGAAGTGGGTAATATAGTTAAAACACAGTACGAAAGGGCTAAAACTATACTACGTGATAATGCCGACAAACATGCTCTTTTAGCCGAACTTTTGCTTGAAAGAGAGGTAATATTCAGCGAAGACCTGGAACAGATTTTCGGAAAACGCAAAATAACTGAACATGTTATACAGGAAGAAGCTAATGGTAAAAGTTTAAATAACGAGCAGGGAACAGAAGAATGCGGAGAAAGCGGGATTAACATCAAACATTCCGAAAACTAAAAATATTATGGTACGTAAGAATGGTTAAGAATAGTTCAAGGGAAATTATATTAAGCCGACTTAAATCAGTTAAAAATCATGGTTGGGAATATAATCCTGAAATTATTCAGGGTTCAGGTAATGGGTTTAATAAACCTGAAGATTTATCCGGATCTTTTTTGGAAAGGTTTAATACTGTAGGCGGAAAAGGTTTTATTATTGACGGGGTAAATGAATTTGTTGAAAAAATAAAGGAACTAAACCTTCAATTTGGATGGAAAAATATTTATTGCCAGGTAGCTGATTTAAGAAAGCTTTTGGCTCAATGTGGGGTAAAAATTTTCTCGGAAGAACCTGAAAAAGGCAGTAACTGGGTTGCTATTACATCATGTATTTGCCTGATTTCACAAACAGGGAGCATAATGGTAAGTTCCATAAGTGGGCGGGGCAGAAAAGTTTTTGTTAGCCCTCATACCCATATTGTTTATGCAGGGTTAAGGCAAATGGTCCCTTATATAACCGATGGTTTTGATTTAGCCAATAAAAGTGGTAATCCGTCATGGATTGGTTTAATAACCGGGCCCAGCAGAACGGCCGATATTGAAAAAACATTGGTATTAGGGGCACATGGCCCCAAAGATTTATTTGTTTTTATTGACAAAAGCAAATGATTTTTCAAATTAGATAGTTTGTATTATTTTTGCACATGCAAATTAGTTGACCAGATTAGGGTTTTTTACTAATATCAAATAAAGCAAACAGTTAAAATAAAAAGAACTGTGTTGAAAAACTGATTTATGAGTAATTTTTGGCAGCGCTCACTTACCGGGATTATATTTGTAATTGCCATAATTGGTGGTGTGTGGTGGCATTCATATTCTTATCTTCTGATTTTTGCAACAGTAGTATTATTAGGAATGCTTGAATTCCGTGAATTGGTTATGGCCAGGCCGGTGAACGTTAATTCAGGTTGGGCAATAGGTTTGGGGGTTTTCTGGTATTTTACTTCGTTTTTTGTACTTTCAGGATCAATCTCACCAAGATGGTTAATGTTTGTTGTCCCTTTAATAATGGGGGTTTTTATTACAGAGTTATTTCGTAAATCAAATACCCCACTGCTTAATATCGCCTGCACCCTGATTATTCCTTTTTATGTTGCCCTTCCTTTTTCCTTTTTACACTTTTTAGTTTTCAAAACCGGTGTTTATGATTATGGGCTTTTACTTGGGTTCTTTTTATTGATTTGGGCAAATGACTCAGGGGCATATATAGTAGGTGTTAATTTTGGACGCACAAAACTATTTAAACGTATTTCACCAAATAAAAGCTGGGAAGGTTCAATAGGAGGTTTTATATTAACATTAATTGTAGCCTTGATATTACCATATTTTATTGAAAGTATTTCACTTGGTAACTGGCTTGTTATTGGAATAATCATTTCTGTGATGGGTACATTTGGCGATTTGGTTGAATCAATGCTGAAGCGAAGTGTAAATATTAAAGATTCGGGCTCAATATTACCCGGACATGGCGGAGTACTTGATCGTTTTGATGCAGTAATTTTTGCGGCGCCTATGGTGTGCGGTTATCTGGTTTTGATTCGTTTTTTCTTTTAATATGTTAAATTAAACGGTTTATGACAATTCACAAAGAGGGTTACAAAATTATTTTGGTATCGTTGTTAATTTTAACTGTAATAAATGTAGTAATTAGTTTGTTACCCATTAAAGTAGTTTCTGTTTTAACATGGTCGGTGCCGGTTTCATTGGTTTTATTTTATTTAGTAGTTAATTTTTTCAGGAGCCCAAACAGGGAAGGTTACCTGCACGAGAATGCTGTTATTGCATCTGCTGATGGGAAAATTGTTGTTGTTGAAGAAACTGATGAAAATGAGATAATTAAAGGTAAATGTATCCAGGTTTCAATATTTATGAACGTATTTAATGTTCATATTAACTGGTATCCGATTAGTGGTTTGGTTAAATTTTTTAAGCACCATAGCGGAAGGTTTATGTCAGCCTATCTTCCAAAAGCTGCTACCGAAAACGAGAGAACAACGGTTGCAATAACTCATGATAACGGACAAACAATAGTGGTTCGTCAGATTGCAGGCGCTGTTGCCCGAAGGATTGTATGTTATGCAAAAGAACAAGATAAAGCCAGACAGGGCCAACAAATGGGTTTTATTAAATTTGGTTCAAGGGTTGATATTTACCTTCCACTAGGCACAAGAATTGATGTTAAGGTTGGACAAACTGTTAGAGGAAAGCAAACAATTATTGGATGGTTAGAGCAATAATTTTATTGTACTAAAATTATTATTCAAAAAAATTAGTCCGTATTGCTTATCATAATGCAATGCGGCTTTTATGTTTTTTAGCCAATGCTATGTGGGTTTATTGATATTATGTTTTGCGGCCGTTAGTTCCCCAAATTTTTATATGCTGACGGTTAACAATAGTAATTA